>CALFMA010000530.1 GCA_937880065.1 uncultured Ruminococcus sp. | reverse complement strand
CACACCAACCTGCAATTGAAGGAGTTGGCAAAGTACCGCCCTCTAATATTTCGGGCAGAAACGAGGGCATATCGAGGTCTTTGGAATTAATACCTGTTTTAAAGTTTTTTCCGTTCATTGCAAGGTCTGTTATAAAATTCTGAATTATTCTTGCAGTAATTTTATCCATACGAAGATGTCCTATCGCAGGATACACACGCTTTGTAAGCTGTCTTAATCGTGTGTAGGTTGTGCTTCTGAGCTGTATTTTAGCATATTGCTCGAACCATTCTTCCGCAAGAGTTTCGAATTTCACTGACGCAGTAACCTGTCCCTTTTTACATTCTTCCTCAAAGAGAATTGCCTGACGGTTTAATTCTTTTTCAATTTGTTTCGGTGTCATACCCTCATCGGGCTTCCATGTCTTGCTCTGGAATTGCTGAACACCTCTTATATCATATCCACAGGAAACTCTTATCTGATATGTGTTTCCTCTTTTTCTTATATTAGCCATAGAGTATCGTCCTCCTTTTGATACTAAAGATTTATGGCTTGCGAACTGTACACCAATTATATCACGTTATAACTGATATATCCAGTCCACAAGCCAACTTTCCCAATGTTTTTTAAGCCTTTGTACCGCGTAGATACTCCGTGAGAGTTTCCTTATTTATTAAATACTTCTTACCCGCCATGATGCATGGAATCTGTTTATTCACACACATCTGACGGACACGGTATTCCGTTAAACCCTCAACCATAGCGGCGGCTTCCTTAATCGTAAGCATTGTAATTTTATTCTCCATACTGTTATCACGCTTCCTCTCATAATCTTATTTCTGTTTGTATTCGTATTACACATTTTTAGATCACTCCGTTCTTTAAAATTTAAAGCCGACAGATTTCTCCGTCAGCTGATATCCATATCAATATCTTCTGCATCGGCTTTCATTTCTTCAAGCCTTTCTGACAGAAGTTCAATTGCCGCAACAGCTGCACCGATTAATAATCCTGCATTCTGTGCGGCTCGCTGCGCTTCGATATATCGCTCCATTTCTTCGGGATCAGTCGGAGCGTTATCAATTATCGAAACAACACTTGCAACGCTGTCCACAATATCAGCTGTGCCGATTGTATCGCTATAACTATTCCAATCAGCTTGCGATTGCGTTTCATATTGCGTTCTTCTGATTCTTTCAGCTTCAAAGAGTATTCCTCGTTCAGCTTCCCAGCCTGTAATGACAGCTTCTCCGACTGACTGATTAAGCTTGTCAGAGAGTTCGTTGTCTGCTCTGCCGTGGATTTCTGAATCCGCCTGCATTCGTCCTCCACCTGATCGAACAGCACTTTCTGATTCTGCAGGTGCATTTCGATTCCATGCGTGGTTATCAGCTCGCCCTGCAGCTTCAACAGTTCTTCCTGTACCTCGCAGGATCTTTTCAGCAGACTGATCACCGCCGTCCAGTTTCGGTTGTCCACCGCCACCATGGGCATGGTTTCCTCTGCCGCTTTCAGGTCGGATTTGTTGCGTTCCATCAAGGCATTCACGTCTAATTTTGAACTCATGCTCCATCATCTCCTTTGAAAATTTCTCGCCGCGCAATTTAGCACAGCGACACTTCCTACCGTTCGGGCAGGTGTAAGTGATATATTTTCGTGAGTCCTCCCACCTCACTCCATAGCCCAACTGCTTCATCATAAACACAAATTGCTTACGGCTTTGGGCTTGCTTCATCACCTCTGTGACCGCATTCATCAGCTGAAACTTCCAGCTCTCGCCACGCACCGCCGAGCGATATTCACGGTCTGACAGCACATCTTTTTTCTTCTGCTGTTGTCTGTCCAGAACAGTAACGCCGTACCTCATGCAGATTTCATCGGACAAATCCATCAGCTCCTGAACAGTATTTCCGTTGGAATGATACTTCCTGCCGTCGTCGAAGCTGACGGAGTTGAACACGATGTGTGAGTGGATATGCTCTCGGTCAATGTGTGTCGCCACCACGCACTCATAATTTCCGAACGCTTTTTCTGCAAGTTCCACTGCAATCCGATGAGCAAGCTCCGGCGGAGTGTCATCGCCTTTTGGGAAGCTCTGCACCAGATGATAGTACATGCGGCTGGTACGGCTCACCACCCCACCATCAGAAATAACGTACTTGGTGTATCGGTATTCAATTTTCAAGTTTCCAAGACTTTTGCCTTTCTTTCTACTTTAAGTCTAACAGATTTCATCAAGCTTTAAAATGCGAGAGTGATAATTGAGAATTTGCACATTTTTCAATCCAAGACAATTGTAATTCTGAGAAAGATATGGTATAATTAAATTAGCAAGAGAAGAAAGGAGCCGAGCCATGCCTACCACTTACAAAAACGGAATTTATGTCGTTCTGGATGGGAACACTGTTCATCGTTATTTATGTCATCACGGTGCGTTGTCACCACTTTTTGACACAACTGTAGATGAAGAATTGGTTTCTATGCTTGCAACGAACAGTTCTAACTATGAGTATATCTGCGACTATATCGGAACACTTTCTGAACTGGAGGACGGCGAAAACTTCGGCATCATTTCGGAAGAACAGGTAAGCGAAGTAATTGACAAGGCTCTTAAGGTTGCAGCTGCCATTATGGAAAAAGATGATATCATGGGAGAACTTCTCTATGCTGATATTCTAAACACAACCAATATTCCTGACGACGGTACAGCGAACTTTTTTCTTCAGCTGATGAACAATGTCAATGATGCACTGAAAGCACCGCTGCACTTTCGTGAACTGCTGTTCCGCATTCTGCATAAGTGCGAGCAGTATGACGATGTGCAGAAATGGTTTACTGAATGTGTTCTGACAGAAACAGAACTGTTCCGCAGGAGCTATCAAATGGAATACATCAATCATCCGATTGATTCAGCGGAAATGCGACTTTCGGAAACCTATTTTTTCAATCGGTTTGATGATTACTACGCTTTCATGCTGTTGCATTTCACACAGCTTGGTAAGCCGATACGCAGCTGTCAGTGCTGCGGCAGATTCTTTGTTCCAAAAACGAAAAAAATCACCCTGTACTGTGACAGAGTGATTACGTCAGACGGCAAGACCTGCAAACAGGTCGCGCCGAAGCTTATGCAGAAATTGAAGAAACAGCAGGACACACTGCTTGCGGAATATGACCGTGTAAAGAACCGCAATTACAAGCGGTTTGAACGTGGTGAATGGAAGCTTCCGGGGGAAGAAACAGAAAAGGATATGACGTTTGAACAATATACTGCATGGCTGATGCAGGCTCAGGCGGCTCGGAGGGCTTATCTTTGTGGGGAGATTTCGGGGAAGGAGTTTGGAAGCATGATTCATAAAGAAAACTATGACATAAATGAGGTGGTATGATGCCCAGAATACTAATTATAGATGATGATGCCCATATCAACGATGCTCTATCAACAGCTTTGCAAGCTGAGGGATATTCAGTATCAAAAGCCTATTCCGGAACAGAAGCTCTGTTGCTGTTATCACATAACAAGCCTGATCTTATTTTACTTGACCTAATGCTCCCCGGATTATCAGGCGAGGAGCTTCTGCCGCAGATCAAAGATATACCCGTGATAGTTGTAAGTGCCAAAGCCGATGTGACGGACAAGGTCGAGCTGCTGGTCGGCGGTGCTGTTGACTATGTTACCAAGCCGTTCGATATGAAAGAGTTGCTTGCAAGAATAATGGTGCAGCTTCGGAAGAATGAAAGATCTGCTGATAGATCGCTTTTTACATATCGGGAGATCACACTCAATACAGATAAGCATACCCTTTCTGCAAACGGCAAGGAACAAAAGCTCACAAGAACAGAATTTGCGATCATGAAGCTTTTGATATGCAATCCCAATCAGGTTGTTGCAAAGCTGACAATCTTAGACCGTATCAGCATGGATACACATGATTGCACTGAAGATTCGCTGAAAATTCACATCTACAATCTCCGAAAAAAACTGAAAATACTCACGAGTAAAGAATATATATCCTCGGTATGGGGCATCGGATTTATGCTGACTGCAAAATCTTAACTTTTTCTTTACTATTTTCTTTACTGTTTTCTTAACTTTTTCGTTCTATACTGTTTTCAGAAAGGAATGGTGATACCTTATGGACTATGTTCTGAAAACAAACAATCTTTGCAAGTACTACCGGCGTTTCCATGCTCTGAATGGTGTAACTATGAATGTTCCAAAGGGTTCAATCTACGGATTTGTCGGCAAGAACGGCGCAGGAAAAACAACGCTGATTCGGCTGATCTGCGGATTGCAGAAGCCGTCAAGCGGAGAGTTCACGCTCTACGATACGAAACACACGGACAGCAAAATATCAAAGGCTCGTCGCCGTATTGGAGCAGTTGTTGAAACACCCTCAATCTATCTCGAAATGAATGCATCAGATAATTTAAAACAACAATATTCGATTATTGGTGTGCCGAATTTTGAGGGTATCGATGATATATTAAAGCTTGTTGGGCTCGAAAATACAGGAAAAAAGAAAGCTAAGGATTTCTCGCTCGGTATGAGACAACGTTTAGGGATTGCTATTGCCTTATGTGGAAATCCTGATTTTCTTGTTCTTGACGAACCTATAAACGGTCTTGATCCACAAGGTATCATTGAGATCCGTGAATTAATTCTTAAATTAAATCGAGAACGTAAAATAACAGTATTGATTTCTTCTCATATACTTGAAGAACTATCCAAGCTCGCTACGCATTATGGTTTTATTGACAACGGAATCATATTGCGTGAAATGAGCGCCGAAGAACTTGAATCAGCTTGCCGTAAATGTATGCAAGTCACAGTTACAGATACGGTCATACTTGCAAGAGTTCTTGATAAAATGGGAATGGAATACAGTATTATCGACGATAAAAAGGCTGATATTTATGCAAAGCCAAATATAACACAGCTCTCTTTTGCTCTTGCAGAAGAAAAATGCGATTTATTATCTGTAAATGAGCATGATGAGAGTCTGGAAAGCTTTTATATGTCGCTCGTAGGAGGTGATAAGCATGAATAGACTTTTAGCGACTGATTTTGAAAGAGCGAGAAAAAACATTATTTTTCTCTTCGGTGAAATAGTAATGTTTATGTATGGGATATATGTTCCTGTTTCTCTCCATAATGATAATATCAAATATTTACACGATGCTTCTTATGATAAAGGATTTTGCGCTTATGTAGTACCCGTCGGTATTTTAATGGCTTTTTTCTGCTGTATTTATTGCGGAGAAGAATACGAGGGAAGAACAGTACAAAACAAAATAATTGTTGGACATAGCAGAAAAAGCATATATTCAGCACAGTGGTTGAGCTGTATAATGGTAGGATCAATAATGTGCCTAAGCTACTTTATTCCATCATTGTTCATTGGACGTATACTATTAGGCTCCCAATCTCGCAGTTTAAGTGAACTGCTGATGTACTTTATAAGTGCTATGCTTTGTGTCTTTGCATGCGTTTCTCTGTATTGTATGCTTATCACAACAATACAAAAAAGAATTGCAGGAACTGCACTGACACTATTCGTTTTGCTTGTTATTATTTATTTTGGCATTATTGTATGGCAGGATTTGCACTTACCTGCTAATACAATGCAATTTCATGTTGTTGACGGAGTAATGACCGAATCTTACG
>CALFMA010000529.1 GCA_937880065.1 uncultured Ruminococcus sp. | reverse complement strand
TGTGCCAGTTTTCTTTTTCCCTCCCTTTTGCCCCGTAGGTGTTCCTCTCTGGTGATAAATTACACTTTTGTATTTATTAAAAATAGAATAGTTACAAGGCATTACAAATCATCTTGAAAGGATAAATATGAATAAATATTTTACAAAATCCGAACTTATGTTATGGTTTGGTTCGGTGGCGGCAATAATAACCGCCTTTCTGATATTCGATAGAAAAAGCTATATGACGCTTATCGCCTCCCTCATCGGAGTCACTTCCCTTATTTTCAATGCCAAGGGCAACCCATTCGGTCAGCTGCTTATGGTAATTTTCAGCCTGCTTTATGGCATAATCTCCTACAAATTTGCCTATTATGGCGAAATGGTGACATATTTAGGAATGACTATGCCTATGGCGGTGGTTGCCCTTATTTCGTGGCTGAAAAATCCCTATGAGAACAACAAAGCCGAAGTTGCGGTAAATCGGCTTAAACTGAGGGAATACATCTTTTCTGCACTTCTCACGGCTGCGGTAACTTTTATTTTTTACTTCATTCTGAAATTCTTAGGCACGGCAAATATGTTTTTCAGCACACTTTCCGTTGCAACAAGCTTTATTGCTGTTTATCTCACATTTCGCCGCAGTCCGTTTTATGCCATAGGCTATTCCGCAAATGATATTGTGCTTATAATTATGTGGATTATGGCGGCAAAAGGCGATAAATCGGGAATTTCCGTTGCTGTATGTTTCGGGGCGTTTCTGCTCAATGACATCTACGGCTTTATCAGTTGGAGAAAAATGGAAAAAAGACAGACAAATTTTCACAACACTATTGCAAAAAAATCAAATTTGTGATAAAATGATAGTATGGTGTTTAATCCATAAAATTGATATAGGAGATGATTACATTGAACGCTGCACAGTACAAATGTCCTAACTGCGACGCAGAACTTGTTTTTGACCCTGCAACTCAACAGCTTAGCTGTGAATTCTGCCGCAGTATGTTCACCCTTGAAAAAATCAAGGAAATTTACGCTGACGTAGCTCCTCAGACTGAGGAAGAAACTCAACAGCAGGAAAGTTTTGAGTCCCACACCAATCTCTACCAATGCAAAAGCTGCGGTGCGGAGATTATGGCGGAGGACGATACAACGGCAACTTTCTGCTATTATTGCCACAATCCCGTTATTCTTACAGGAAGGCTGAAAGGGGATTACAAGCCCAGCAAGATTATCGGATTTCACATTAAACGTGACGAGGCAGAGCAGATGTTCAAGGAGTGGTGCGGAAAGAAGAAATTTATTCCCTCCGACTTCAAATCACAGCAGCAGCTGGAGAAAATGACAGGTCTTTATGTGCCTTTCTGGGTAACTGATTGTAAGGTATATGCGGATTTTCACGCACTTGGAAAAAAGACAAGGAGCTGGACATCGGGCAGCTACAGATACACGGAAACAAAGGAATATGACGTAATCCGTAAGGCGAATATTACCACAAAGGGTATTCCTGCTGACGGTGAAAGTAAAATTGAGGATTTGCTTATGGAGTCAATTGAACCCTTTGATTATTCCGCCCTCAAACCTTTCGATATGTCCTATTTCAGCGGATTTTTCGCAGATAAATACGATGTTGACAAACAGGCTGTATTCCCACGAATAAAGGAAAGAGTGGAAACAGCTTGCAGAAATGTCATTAATCAAAGCGTAACAGGCTATTCATCTACAGTTACAGAGCATCAGAAGTACGATATTGAGCGTACAGACTGGCAGTATATAATGCTCCCCGTGTGGTTTATGACATACCGTTATCAGGATAAAATCTACGAATTCGCTATAAACGGACAGACTGGAAAACTTGCAGGCACTCCCCCTCTCGATAAGGGCAAGCTTGCACTTGCATCGGTTTTATTCGGTCTTGGAGTTGCTTTAGTAACATTCTTGGGAGGGCAGTTCTTTATATGAAAAAATTTGTAACAGCGGCATTTACGCTGCTTATGACAATTTTAACGCTCCCTGTTGTTCCTGTTTCCGCATCTGCTAAGGAAAACAATGCAGCAGGCTGGAGCGGCGATTCCAGTAAGAGCTTGTTTATAGATAATGCCGATTTGTTTACGGAATCGGAAGAAGAGGAAATTACAGAGGAAATTCAGGAAGCCTCCGAAAAGCTTGAACTGAATATCATAATACTCGCGGCAGGCTCTGAGTATTATATGGGTGATGAACAGACTGAGCGTTTCAGTGATGACAGCTATGACCAGACTTTCGGAGCAGATACCGACGGCGTATTCTATTTTATGGATTTTACGGGCAAACAGCCTGCATATGATTGTATTTCTCCAAGCGGCAAGGGTATGGTTTACTACAAAAGTCATATTGATGATATACTTGTCGTTCTGCTCCGTATATTTTCCCCAAACAAGAATAGGTGCAGTGTCGTCTTTGAGCTTCGGGTCTGTGTAATCACGCTCGTTTGAGCACATTGTAATATCCGCCCAAGGAATACAGGAAAATACAATC
This sequence comes from uncultured Ruminococcus sp., assembly GCA_937880065.1. The sequence continues at coordinate 529 of CALFMA010000529.1, read as the reverse complement.
TGCGACTCTCTCAAGCCACCAAGAGAATGTACTGACAAAGGATTGTTTTCACTTTCCTTACGGGCGTTAGTTGCAAATTCTATAATATTACCATCACAAGGAAGTGACACCATATGAAAGCTTGTTGCACCTTTTTTCAAATCCGTAAAGCAAGGCACACGGCGGTCAATCTTATAAACCTTGTTATCCTCAGTTTCAAGTAAAAACTCATCAATTTCATTAATCGACTGTGTACAAAGATATATAAGCGAGTAATAGAAAGATATTTTGTTCTCTCTTGTAAACCCAAGAAGGTTTGTTATATCAATATTGAATGCAACGCAATAATGGGGTGTTGCAATATCAGAATAAAATTCAAAGTGTTCTTTTCTGTCCCAAGTGTTTATATCAATTTCTTTTCTCATAAAGCACCTCTGCAAATTCAAGTTTGTCAAATTGATTATACCACTTTCCCCCTTTCTGTTCAACACATAAAAAATCCGCCCGATTTCTCGGACGGATAATTTTATTTAGGTTAACCCTTATGTTT
>CALFMA010000528.1 GCA_937880065.1 uncultured Ruminococcus sp. | reverse complement strand
ATAGAATGGTTGGAAATGGGAGATGTTGTGCAATGCAATAATGAGGCTTTTTATGCCTTCCAACGCCATATTGTGCAACTGACCCAATACCCTTCTACGCATGTCATGGGGCAGATGAGCACGCGTTATCACGCCAGCTTTGATTGGCAGGGAGATTCCATAAGCATGGGAGATTTTCGTGAATATGACTTAGATGGTAGTAAGAAGAAAGCGCCGCTGTCTGAACTGAGGAAATTTGGTCTATGCCAGGAATACACTACATTTCACATTTTGCTATCCAAAGAAAGCCTCACACTTACATCAGATAGCACGCGTATTAGTTTACGCAAATATTAGGGTACATCAATATAGAATCCATGTGTAATATATAATATGAAGATACTATTCCTTACCGATAATTTTCCGCCAGAAGTAAACGCTCCTGCTACGCGTACTTACGAACATTGCCATGAGTGGGTCAAGGCAGGAAATGAAGTCATCGTTGCGGATAATCTGGTAACGGGCTACCGCAAGGCGATCCCCGAAGGTGCGAAATTCTATGAGGGGGATCTCCATGATTTCGGTTTCCTTGATCACCTCTTTCAGCAGGAACAGATTGATGCAGTCATTCACTTTGCGGCATATTCTCTTGTGGGCGAAAGCGTGACAAATCCGCTGAAATATTATGACAACAACCTCTGCGGTACGAAAATTCTACTTGATGCCATGGTGAAAAATAACGTTGACAAAATCGTATTTTCATCGACAGCAGCAACTTACGGCGAACCGAAGAACATTCCGATTCTCGAAAGTGACCGTACCTGTCCCACAAATCCTTACGGAGAAACGAAGCTTGCCATGGAGAAGATGTTCAAGTGGACAGCAAATGCACACGGTATGCGTTTTGTATCGCTCCGTTACTTCAACGCCTGCGGTGCGGATGCAAGCGGCACAATCGGCGAGGCACATAATCCCGAAAGCCACCTGATTCCGCTGATTTTGCAGGTGCCGAATGGCAAGCGTGAAACCATTTGTATCTACGGCACGGACTATGACACACCCGACGGCACCTGCATCCGTGACTATATCCATGTGACCGACCTTGCACAGGCACATATCCTTGCGGTGCAGTATCTGATGAACGACGGTGAGAGTGATATTTTTAACCTCGGCAATGGTGTGGGATATTCCGTGCGTGAGGTGATTGAAACCGCAAGAAAGGTCACAGGACATCCGATTCCTGCGACAGAAACTCCCAGACGTGCAGGCGATCCTGCAAGACTTGTGGCTTCCAGCGAAAAGGCAAAATCCGTTCTTGGCTGGAGCCCCGTGCATGACAGTCTGGAGGAAATCATTCAGAGTGCGTGGAACTGGCACAAGAATCATCCGAACGGATATGACGAAACATAATGAGGTGATTTTATGATCTGTTATGCAGTACAGAAACTCATTGACTATGCGATTAAAAACGAGCTTATTACAAGCGATGATATTTATGTTGTCCGCAATCAGCTTATGGAAGCATTGAAGCTTTCTGACTGGGAAGAAAATAATACGGAATACAGCGGTGAATCCATTGATGAACTGCTTTTGCCGCTGATCGGGTATGCTTGTGAAAACAGTATTATTCAGGATACCGCAAATTCCCGTGATCTCTTTGATACAAAGCTGATGGGCATTCTGACTCCCATGCCAGGAGAAGTGATCGCTGAATTTAAGAGAAGATACGCAGCCGCTCCCAAAGAAGCTACCGACTGGTATTTTGATTTCAGCAAGAAGCTGAACTATGTTCGTGCAGGTAGAATTGCAAAGGATTTAAAATGGACTTATGACTGTGAATACGGTACTCTCGATATTACAATCAACTGTTCCAAGCCTGAAAAGGATCCTCGTGACATTGCAGCGGCAAAGACACAGAAAGCCTCTGCATATCCCAAGTGTCAGCTTTGCCCCGAAAATGCTGGCTTTGCAGGACACGCCACACATCCGGCAAGACAGAATCTACGTCCGATTCCGATGACTGTGAATGGTGAAAAATGGCAGCTGCAGTATTCTCCCTACGGCTATTACAACGAGCACTGCATTGCATTCAACGAATCTCATGTTCCGATGAAAATTGACGCGGCGGTATTCGGAAAGCTCTTTGATATTGTGGATTACCTGCCCCATTATATCATCGGTTCAAATGCGGATTTGCCTATTGTAGGTGGTTCTATCCTGAGCCATGAGCATTTTCAGGGTGGCAATTACACCTTTGCCATGGCAAAAGCCACGATTGAACACGAGTTCAGTATTGAGCAGTATCCCGATGTGAAAGCAGGTATCGTAAAGTGGCCGATGTCCGTGATTCGTGTATCCTCTGATAACAGAGAGGAACTTGAAAAGTGCTGCAATCATATTCTGGAAACATGGAGAGCATACAGCGACGAGAGTGTGGGGATTTTTGCGGAAACAAACGGCGAACCCCACAACACCATCACCCCCATTGCCCGCCGTCGGGGCGAGCTTTTTGAGCTGGATCTGGTGGCATGGATGTTCGGCGGCGCGGCTTCGATTATCAGCAGAATTATCTATATTCTGGTTGCAATCTCCGCCGTCTGGTGCATCTCGTTTTTGTTCCGCCGCGACAGCATCGCGGATTCCAGAGCATAAATTCAGACTTCCCCTTAAAGAACCAGAAAACCGTGTACAGAATTCCCGTTCCGTACACGGTTTTCCCTTTTTCGACAATCTTCCAATCCTCTCATTCTTGTGGATTTTGCGGATATGCTAAAAAAATCGGGCGATATTCGTACAGATTGCCAAAAATTTGATGAGCACTTGCGTTTTTGGGGAAAATATGCTATACTTATACGGATAACAGATATAAAAATTCCGGAATGGAATTTATGCACCCAAAGGAGGCCTTTCTCTATGAATACAACGCAGCAAGTGATGCTCTGTGGTACACCTTGCATTCAACTCTGTGCAGGCGGCTATGAGGCGTATATCGCTTACGAAATCGGCTCGAATGTCCTGCGCCTGC
>CALFMA010000527.1 GCA_937880065.1 uncultured Ruminococcus sp. | reverse complement strand
TTGTTTTAGGGATTGGTATTAGTATCAATTGAAAACGAAAATAATAACAAAAGCCATAAATGCGGCAAGTCCGACTCCGATGCCGAAAATAGTCCAGAAAAGCTTTAAATTCAAGGATGAGGATTTCTTGACGCTATCCTTGAAAAAGTTGTTCATATCCTGAACGGCATTTTCACCGAAATTATTGCGGATAAAGTCCATATCGTATTTATCGACATTTTTGTGGAGGCTCTTTTTGTAGCTTACTTTGTAGCCTACCACAGCCTCACCTGTATTGTTATGGTAAACAAAATCGTAGTATATAGCAAAAAATGCAAGAAGCGGCTTTAATTCAACGTATTCATCAAGGAAATGGAGCATATAATTATCCTTGTTATCAGCAACCATTGCATTTGATTTTGTAAGCTGTCCCACAACAGTATCTCCGTTATAGAAAGTCACATTTTCGTCAAAACCTGTGCCTACTCTGTATCCGATGAGAAGTTTATCGTTGTATTTTATACATACCTTAGAATCCCATAAACCGTTTTTTTCAATATAGAAACTTCCGATTGTTTTTCCGTCGGTATCTGTAACAGAGAATTGATCGAATTTCTGTGAACCTGTGAAAAGATACTTAAACGGTATAAGCTCCTCGGTAAAATTTTCGTAGAATGAATAGCTTGTGTTATATAATGGCTGACCAGCTTCGTCGGTTATAGATAATGAGAGCTTGTGAATGGGAGTCCATGGGGATTCCGCTTTATAGACAGGAAATCCGTCCTCTGTAATTACGAAAGCATTTTTCCCTGCTGATTTTGTCTGATTAATTCCTAAAATCATATTTTTCACCTCATATCAATATGGCTGCCCGATTAAGAGCAGCCGTGTTTATATTACTCAAATGAATCAAGGTCAAGTTCGCCAAGAATATCCTTTAAAGATGCAAGCTCGTCAGCTGTAAGAGTAACGCCCTTGCCCATTCTTGAATGGTCGGGTGACCAGTCACGGATATCGTACTTAGGCTCGTGGTCATTCCAGCTTACAAGGTTAAGCTCCTTTGTCCAGCCCTTTGCATTCTCAGCGAGAACTCCAAGTGATTCTGTAATTTCAAATTTTAATTCTGCCATTGTTTTTCTCCATTTCTTCAATTTCTTTAATTTCATTACGGAAAACCGTCTTATAGTATTTTACCACATAATTTCAGTTTTGTCTACTGCAAAAGAAATATTTGACATTACAGACAAAAAATGATATAATAAAATGGAAAGGTTTAGCAGTTTTTGAATGGAAGTGAAATATGCCACGTAATAAGATTAAACCAACTCCGAAATTAATAGCCTATTGTGTAAAATTTTTCTTTAGAATATCAGCATTTGCAATTATGATATTTCTCTATATCAAGGATAAACAGGCATTTTTTGAATATACGGCAACTCCCATTAGCGAGGGTATAAATTTTATGCACGTAATGTGGTGCGTATATATGGGGCTGATGACACTTCATTTGTTTCCGCTGAAATTCCTGTCAATGGGTGCAGGAAAAGCCGTAAAAGGGAATTTTCAGCCTGTTCCAAATTATTCAAAGGAAAAGCTTGCTGAATTTGTAAAACAGGAAAATAAAAGTGCAGGAAATTGTATGATAGTGTGGCTTGCAGGAAATGCCGTAGTTGGTATATTTTATTTTATGGGAATAATCGGCAAACCCGAATTACTGCTTTTGACGGGATTTTATTTCATAAGCGACTATATCTGCATTTTGATTTTCTGCCCATTCCAGACATTCGGAATGAAGAACAAATGCTGTATAAATTGCAGAATTTACGACTGGGGACATTTTATGATGTTCACTCCAATGGTATTTGTGGGGAGTTTCTATTGTCTGTCATTATTCCTTATGGGAACAGCGGTAATACTTCATTGGGAGTATTTTTGGCGGAAATATCCCGAGCGATTTTGGTGGGGTTCAAATCAGATTTTGCATTGTGCCAATTGCCGTGAAAAAACATGCCAAATAAAAAAGGCTGTACGAAACAGCCTTGTAAATTAATTTCTCCACATTCTGCGGTATGCGAAACAGGTTACATTTTCCGATTTTTTAAATTGGCGGACGAAATAGCTTTGGTCATTGAAACCGCATTGATGAGCGATTTCCTCCACGGAATTATCGGAAAACCGCAGTAAATGTTTTCCGTAATTTATACGGCAGGAAATAATATGCTGAAAAATAGTTTTGCCGTAGATTTTTTTGTATTCCCTTGAAAGATAGTATTTGCTTATGTAAAATTCCGCCGACAGCCCCTCAAGAGTGATGTCGTTGGTGAAATTTTCCTCAATATAGACATTTACAGCAAGGAGTTTCTTTTTCAGAGCCGAGTCAATCATTTCAGCTTTACCCGTAGAGGTGAGAGCCTCCGTGAGCAGCTGAACAATAAGGCAGGAAGTCATAGCCTCCGCATTTATATCTTTGCTTTCGTTGAGGTTATAAATTTCACGTAAAGCCGCAGTAACTTTTTCAAATGAAACAGGGTGGAATACATTTTCCGACTGAGTTATAAAGCTGTCGTAGTACTGCTGTGATGTTGCACCGCTGAAATAAATCCAGCATATTTCAGCAGGATTATCTCGTCGCCTTTGTAGCTGTGGGGAATTCGGCAGTCAATGAAAAAGCAGTCGCCCTTGCTGAATTTGTATTCCTCATCGCCGTAGGTAAGGATTCCGCTGCCCTCGATAATAGCGGCAAATACCAGCGAATCCGCAGCGTGATGAAACTCAGCACAGGAATTTTCCCTGTTAATTCTGCCCATTTCTATGAGATAGAAAAAGGCACTTTTAGCAGTTGCCGTGGGAGTACATACAATTCGTTCATCGGAATTTGTACTCATATCCTTACCCTCCTTTGTTTTGAAATAAACTGTTAATATTATTATAACATAAAATTCACAGTTTGTCTATATATTTTTTCGAAAAAATCTTATTTTGAAATTGTCATAGCGATAACGGCAGAGGCGGCAACAAGGAAAAATACAGCGGTGATTAAAATTCTTCCCAATTTAAGACGAAATGATTTTTTTCTGTCTGATGTATACGGAGCAATAATTTTTGTAATTTCCCTGTCGGACAGCTCAACGGGAAGAATACGTACACCGGGTTTCAGATAAAATATACAGCGTTCAAAATAGATGCTGTCGGGATTATTCACTTCAATTATCTGCTTGTTTACACCTTTAACCATTAATTTTTCCTCCAAAGATAAATATATTGTTTATCTTTGGCAGAATTTTAAGTTTTATTCCGTATGTAGTGGAAAAGATACTGCTGGGCAATTCCACCGTTTTCCTTTAAGTATTCGGGGAAACCGTCGGGATAATATTCTTCAAGAACACGTTTTATCCATACATCAATGGGAAATGCCTCAGTTCGGTGCATACCGAAAAGGAGAATACATTCCGCAACTTTCGGACCTACGCCTTTGATTTTTTTCAGAGCAGTTCTTGCTTCGTCAATGGGAGCTGTAGCTATTTCAGACAGCACAATTTCACCTGAATTCACACATTCAGCGGCATGGGCAAGATATTTTCCACGGAAACCGCTGCGGAGATATGACAAATCATCAGCTGTAACGCCGTTCATTTGCTCAGCTGTGGGAAATCCGCTGTAGTTATCGCACAGACGGTCAATAATTCCCTTTATTCGTGGGATATTGTTATTCTGGGAAATAATAAAGGAAATAAGACATTCCCAGCTGTCTTGTTTGAGCAGACGGATTCCTCCTGCGAAATTGCAGGCTTTTGAAAGAGTTTCGTCCTCGCTGAACATCATTTTCAGCTGTGAATAGTCGGTATATAAATCAAAGTAATCAGCCCAGATTTCGAGAAAATCCGCTTCGGAAACATTATGGAGAATGAATTCGCCTTTGGATTTTTCGGAAATCATAAGCTTATTATTGAAGAAAGAACCCTCATAGGTGCAGAGGTAGTCACTTTGGATTTTTTTCCAGCGGAAAGCCTGACCGCAGTCGAGAGTTTCATCAAGATTGAAATCTTTTTCAGATAGAATTATATCATTATTTTTTATGGAATAATCCATATTTTCACCTCGTTTTCAGATTTTGGATACTAATATTTAACCCAATTATATTATACTAAATTTAATCGGAAATTTCAAGAGCAAAAGGAAAGGAGATTTTTTATGAGCCAGATTGATTTTTTTGTTGAGGGAATACAGCAGCTTCCTGCAATAGTTGAAAGCAAGGACGATACGCAGGAGCGAGTTGCACAGGCATTTATGGAATTTATGCAGCTTGGTCATATATATGAGTCAGCTATGGAGGTTGTCAAGACATATCTCGGAATTCTTGACAATGAATTCAACATAAAATTCCAGAGAAATCCCATACACAATATCGAAAGCCGTCTGAAATCAGCGGATTCAATTATGAATAAGCTGATAAAAAAGGGGATTCCATTTACCATAGAAAACGCAAGAAAATATCTTCTTGATATTGCGGGAATACGTGTTACCTGCTGTTATATCAACGATATTTATGTAATTGCGGAAATGCTCTCACGGAGAGATGATTTTGTTGTGCTGAAACAAAAGGATTACATAAAAAATCCCAAACCCAGCGGCTACAGAAGCTTTCATCTTGTGCTGAATGTACCTGTTCATCTTTCTTCGTCAAAGACAACAGTTCCCGTAGAAATTCAGATACGCACTATAGCTATGGATTTCTGGGCAAGTCTTGAACATCAGCTGCGATATAAGCCGTCGGGAACGATTACTCCTGAAATATCCGAGGAACTCCGCCTTTGTGCTGAAAGAATAGCGGAAACTGATATTCAGATGCAGAAGCTTTATACGGAAATAATGGAATAATAAGTAATATCCGCTTGTGAGGAAAACACAGGCGGATTTTTTTGAAAAAATTTTCGGAAACCCCTTGACAAATTGT
>CALFMA010000526.1 GCA_937880065.1 uncultured Ruminococcus sp. | reverse complement strand
TGAAGCAGTTGGTTTTTATCCATACATAAGTAAGTATAAGATGCATATGAACGATCTGGATGCTAGAATTCGATGTGAATACCATAAATTCTGGTATGCTCTTCGGAGTCGTAATCCAATTCATCTAAAAGTGCTTCCATTGTTTTTGGTGACTGGATACCTGGAACTTCAAAACGATACTGTCCACCATCCTTAAACCTTTTGGCAGATTTGAAATCATCAAAAGTAAATGTTTCGCCTAAAAGATTATCTGAAAAAAATCCCAGATTTGCAGACCAATCATAAGAAGAAATCCATTGTACAAATCCTTGTAAAATGTCCATAGCTGCAATAAGAATATTTAATTCAGCTTTACCAATCTTTAATGAAGACTGACCTAACAAATCTTCTAAATCAAGCGCATTAAATAATTCTTGAGGAACTTCTACACTTGCATTTGACATAGAGTCAACCAAAGTCTTTGCTGTATTAAATTTTGAACCAAACACAGCTAATAGATTATCAACGGCGTCATTAAATCCATTTACATTACAATACAGAACGTTATAAAGTAACAAGAATCCTAAATCTCCTGCTGATTCTATAGCAGGCAAATTGTTGCCGTAATAAAACTCAGGAGCTTTACGATCTACTTCAACTTCTTGATAATTTCCAGTATAGTGCATTGAATATTTTGTTGCATTAGAATAGTCTATATTTTCAGGTAGATTCCATGTTCCCATTAAATATGGACCAGATTCATCTAAAGAAATATTTGTAAGATATATTGAAGTATATGGTTCATACCAAATTTCATCTCTTGATTTTTTATTAATCATAATTCTGTGCTATACGATAATCAACGGATTCCGTGAATGGGTCGTATATAATATCCTCGTTTGCCTTATTTGCAATGAGATATGAATTTTTATAGAAAATCGGCACAAAGCTGTAACTGTCGATTATCAGCTTTTCCGCATTGGAATAACTGTCTACAAGGTGGTCAACGGTACTGCTTGAATGCATAGCCTCAACAACAGCATCATATCCCGCTAATTCGCCGCATACGCCGCTTTTGCCCAACTTTTCGATAATTGCACTTCCCATTGCCGTATCGCCTTTGAGAGGATAAAGTGCAATTTTGTAATCTCCCTGTGCAATTCTGCTGTTGAATTCTCTTTCGGATACATCTTCAATTCCGATGTAAAATCCGAAAATATCCTGCCATTTTCTCGTAAGTTCGTGGAGATATGAGGAATTGACAGTTTCTGCATTTACAAGAATTTTCAGCTCGCCAAGAGAAGCGAAATTAGCCTCTTTTTTCGCCGCTTCATAGCACTCAATTGCCTGTGTTTCGTCATATGTGCCAAGTCTCTTATCAGATACAAGTTCACGATAACTTCTGCCGTGAACCATAAGTGCAGGGGGAATAATTCCCCTTGCAACCTGCAAATCGCTGTCGATTTTGCCGCTTAATGATGTCTTATCAATTGAAAGTGCCAGTGCTTTACGCATATTCACATTGGAGAAAATTTCGTCCTCTGTGTTGAATATAAGTCCCAGCGTAGTGGCAGGGATTCCCTCTATAAGGTACTTTTCCTCATTATAGGGGCTTTTGCTGCGTGTTGTGAAACACTCTGTTTCCCCCTCCTTGAAAACCGCCCTTATATCCTCCTCGCTGTCCTCAATGGAAAAGCTGAGGAATGAGGGCATAATGTCATAGGTGGTACTCCAGTTTGCGTCATTTCGCTTCATATAGAGGATATTGTTGCTTCCGTAAGGGTCATAGAACCATTGCCTTACAAAAAATGCTCCGTTTGACATAACCGAACGGTCGTCAAGTCCGTATCTGCCCTTGGTGGAATTGAAAAATTCCTCGTTGCAGGGATATGCCGCAGGTGATGCCATAAGCTGCAAAAATTCCGCATTAGGCACATTGAGAACGATTTTAAGCGTTTTTTCATCATCAACATGAATTTCCGCAAAATCCAGCGGTTCAAGCCCGTTCATAACCTCATATGCACCAACAATGCAGGAAAACTGCTCACGATATGGTGATTTCATACGTGGGTCAAGAACTCTGCGAAGTGCAAAGGCATAGTCATAAGCCGTAACAGGAAAATATTCATCCTCGGTTATAACATCATCATCATTGACATCGTAAAACCAGAAATTGTCGTCCTTTAAAATGAACGTATAAACCATTCCGCTTGGGGAAACCTCGTATTTTGCCGCATTGCAGCACACTACATTTCCCGATTTATCCACACGCATAAGACCGCTGTACAAGTTTTTTATAACCGTATTTGATGCGGAATCATTGGCAAACTGCGGGTCAAGGCTCTGCGGATTTCCGTTGAGGGACAGGTCATACATATGCCCTGAACCGTCCTCTTTATCGTCATTTCCGCAGGAAGTGAGAATTGCGGAACACATAAGTAAACTCAAAAATAATGCTGTTTTTTTCACGCTACCCCCACTATCATTCAACGGCAACTGTTACAATAAATCCGCCTGCATTACAGCCTGAAACGGTGTATGGCTTTACAGTTGGAACAGGAATTTCAGTTCCGCCGTTTTCAGCTGCCGGAACATAGTACACGTTATATTTCTGACCGTCTGCGGTAATTTCAAGAGGTTCTTCGTTAGTATGTCCCTTAACCTTTTCGATATACTCCTCAAGGCAAATCTGCTGCTCATTGATATATATAGCGTGGGGAATTCCAACGTAACGATATGTGTATGTTCTTGGATTTTCGCCTGTTTCCTCCTTCTTGCCCTCGGGGTAACGGAGAATAAATCCGTATTTGCCGCAGTTCTCGCTGAACCATTCATCAGCTGTGAAATACGCATAACCTGTACTGCTGTCGCTGTCCATAAGGAACATATCAAAAGTTCTGCCTGTATGATAATCGGTATGACCGGCAGAGAATGTCTTTGATTTTCCGTTGCTGTGGCGGCGAACCTGTTCATCATAAGTTCTGAAACCGTCCTGAACGAAAACATCGGTAGCTGTTTTATTCTGAGCCTTTGCGTAATCCTCCATAAGAGCATTGAGCTGAACGAGAACTTCCTTATCAAGCTGTGTAACGTAATCGCCTGCCTGATAATAGTCGTTTCTGTTGCCCACAATAGTGATAGGCTCGATATCGCCCTCGGGGAAGAAATACTCATAATCGTGGTTGACAAGGACTAAATCGCCCTTGTATGCTTCTTCGGAAGCGTAGGAAACTGTTGTAAAATCAGAATTTGCCGATGTAGCAGCTTCCAATGTGGGAGTAGTTGTACTCTCAGTCTTTGGAGTGGTTGTCTGCTGTTCTTTATTTGGTGCAGTTGTTGTAATCTTTGGAACTTCGGGTGCATTTGCCCTGTTGTCCTTGCCTCTGATTTTGTTTACACAGGAAGATGCAAGAACTGCAATTGTAACAATTATAAGCAGAAATACGACTAATCTGTCATATCTCACACGATATTTTTTTCGTCCTCGTCTGCTGTCGCCCTTTGCCATAATTTTATCTCCTTAATCTTTTCTTTTTTTCCGTGGCAAATTTACCACTTTTTAATTATATCATAATTAATACCGTATGTAAAGAGATTTTTCGGGATTTTCTTGAAAAAATCCAAAGAATTTTAAAGGACATTCCGCTGTGGAATGTCCTTAATAAATCCTATTCCTGTACTGGCTTGGAGTGCAGTTCATATGCTGGCGAAACTGCTTCATAAAATACGACTCGTTTTCATATCCGCACTTCTCCGCCACAAGGCTTACGGAAAGCTTAGTTTCATCCAAAAGCCGACAGGCATGGGATATGCGGCTTTTTATGACATCCTGTCGGAAAGTTATGCCGAATGCCGCAAAATAAATCTGATGAAAATATGTCTTTCCAACACCAAGCCGCTTGCATAAAATATCCACC
>CALFMA010000525.1 GCA_937880065.1 uncultured Ruminococcus sp. | reverse complement strand
CAAGAATGTATAAGCATGATATAAAAGGTTCAATAGCTCATGCTACAATGCTTGGCGAATGTGGTATTATCAGTCGTGAGGACAGTGATAAGATCATTGAAGGCTTGCAGAGTATTCTTGCGGATATAGAAAGTTCAAAGCTTACCTTTGATATGACTGCTGAAGATATACATATGTTTATTGAAGCTGAACTTACAAAGCGTATCGGTGACGCAGGCAAGCGTTTACATACAGCCCGTTCAAGAAACGACCAGGTAGCTTTGGATATCAGAATGTATCTTCTTGATGAAACAAAGACTATTATTGATTTTGTTAAGGAACTCATCCAAACAATTACTGTTCTCGCTGAGGATAACTTAAATACAGTTATGCCTGGATATACTCATCTTCAGCGTGCTCAGCCAATTACATTTGCACATCATCTTATGGCATACGCAAATATGCTTTTAAGAGATAAGGGAAGACTAGAAGATACAATTAAGAGAATGAGCTTTATGCCTTTGGGTAGTGGTGCCCTTGCAACAACTACTTATCCTATAAACAGACAGAGGGTATGCGAATTACTCGAGTTTTCTGAAATTACTCAGAATTCACTTGATGGAGTATCTGACAGAGATTTCTGTATCGAGCTTTGTAGTGCAATTTCAATTCTTATGATGCATCTGTCAAGATTTTCTGAAGAAATCATTCTCTGGTGCTCATGGGAATTTAAGTTCGTTGAGCTTGATGACGCTTATTCAACAGGCTCATCAATTATGCCACAGAAGAAGAATCCTGACGTAACAGAGCTTATCAGAGGTAAAACTGGTAGAGTTTACGGAGATTTGCAGACTCTGCTTACAATGATGAAGGGCATTTCTCTTGCGTATAATAAGGATATGCAGGAGGATAAGGAAGCTATTTTCGATACTATCGACAATGTAAAGCTTTGCGTTAAGACATTTACTCCCATGCTGTCAACAATGCGTGTACTTAAAGATAATATGCGTAATGCAGCTGCTAAGGGATTTATCAATGCTACGGACTGTGCTGACTATCTCGTTAAAAAGGGTATGCCTTTCCGTGACGCTTATAAAATTACAGGTACTCTCGTTGCTGAGTGTATCGCAAAGGGACTTACTCTTGAAACTCTGCCCCTTGAAGAATATGCAAAGATGACAGAGCTTTTCACCGAGGACGTTTATGAGGCTATCAGTCTTGACACATGCGTTAAGGAGCGTAAGTCCTACGGCGGTCCTTCTCCCGACGCTGTAAAGGTTCAGATTGAAGCGGCTGAAAAGGAGCTTGAAAGACTTTCATGAAGAAAAAGGACATAATTTTTACCATAGGTCTTTGTCTGCTTATGGCTGTAATATGGGTTGTGGGTGAGCTTGTAATGGGCTTGTGGATAGCCGTTAAGCCCTCTGCCCATATCTTTTGGATGATTGGTATTGTGGTTGTGACTCTTGTCGTGAATATATGGCACTCTTTCAAAGAGGACGAGTCCGATTTAACCGACCCAAAGCGTGAAAAGTACGAGAGAAAAGTACAGAAAAGAAAAAAGAATAAGGAGTAATGGTTTATGTCAGTTAAGGTATATATTGACGGTCAGGAAGGAACAACAGGACTTAAAATACTGGAGCGTTTCGAGGGCAGAAACGACATTGAAATTATCCGTATTTCCGAGGAAAAGCGTAAGGATTCCGCTGAAAGAGCAAGACTTATAAACAGCGCAGACTATGTTTTCCTCTGCCTGCCCGATGAGGCATCAAGAGAGGCTGTATCTTTCGTGGACAATGACCACGTGCGTATAATTGACGCTTCAACAGCTCACAGAACAAATCCCGACTGGGCATACGGTTTCCCCGAATTGTCAGCGGAGCATCGTGAGAAAATCACAAAGTCAAACAGAGTAGCTGTTCCCGGCTGTTATGCAAGCGGATTTGCTTCAATTGTATATCCCCTTGTGAACAACGGCATTATTCCCGCTGATTTCCCTGTTTTCGCATATGCTACATCAGGCTACAGCGGAGCAGGCAAAAAGGCTATTGCCGTATATGAGGGCGAGGACAAGCCTTTCGAGTTCAACAGCCCCCGTCAGTATGCACTTTCACAGCAGCATAAGCATCTCCCTGAAATGAAAGCCGTTTCAGGCCTTGAATATACACCAATGTTCAACCCCATTATCTGCGACTATTTCAGCGGAATGGTTGTATCTGTGCCAATTCAGACACGTATGCTTGCAAATGCAGTTACAGCGGAGCAGGTTCACGCTATGTATGAAAAGCACTATGCAGGCTCAAAAATGGTTGAGGTTATGCCACTTATGAGTATGGAGGAGCAGAAGTCATTCTTCCTTGCGTCCAACACATTAAGCGGCGTGAATAAGTTACAGGTATTTGTTTTCGGCAACGACGAACAGATTCTTCTCTGTGCAAGACTTGACAATCTCGGCAAGGGTGCAAGCGGTGCAGCTGTTCAATGCCTTAACATTATGATGGGAATTGATGAAACTACAGGTCTTGTCTGAGGTGTAAAAAGTGGCTGGTGAAAATAAATCAAAAGCAAGTAATGCGTTGTATTACATATCAATAACACTTGCGGCACTTGCCTTCTGCTTTTTCGGGTATATGAAGATTTTTGATGTAGAGGTATTCTTTTTAAATCGGATTTTCGGCTGTTATACTATATGTTTCACGGCGGTTACGGCTTTTCTGCTTATTCGAATTTATGCCATTTATAAGGTGACGAAGAAGATTACATATCAGTTGTGGCTGATGATAGCGGCGGCGGCTGTTTCGGGAATTTGCCTTATAAACAGTATAGCTGAGGACAGCGGAAAATCCAAAACAAAAATAGAAATCATAGTAAACGATGCTACGAATGTATACCTCTGTGAAAGAAAAATATCTGATGAACATACAAAAATTGAGGTATACCGTGTCCGTGACCGACTTGCAGAAAAGATTGGGGAAATTGACGAAAAGCCATTTTCCGTGCGATGTGTTGCAGACAATAGATGTAAATGGGATATAAGTGAGGACGATAAAACCATAACTGTTCATTGCGAATACGGTGAATACAGAGATGAAATGGTAAATCTTAAACCCGAACTTAATGACGGAACTCTTAGTTATTCCTTTACAATTAATTAATCTGAGGTGATTGAAATGAATTTAAAGAAAATCGGAAACATAAAATTTATAGACGGCGGAGTTTGTGCCGCTAAGGGATTCAAAGCTAACGGCATACAGTGCGGACTTGCACACAAGCCTCTCACTTCCACAGAGGAAAATTCAGCAGCATCAAACAATGCACTTCCCTCTGCTAAGAAGAAAAATGACCTTGCACTTATTGTTGCAGATAATGAGTGTTCAGCAGCTGCTGTATATACCACAAACAAGGTAAAGGGTGCACCTATTATCGTAACAAAGGAGCATATTGCAGACGGCAAGGCAAAGGCTGTTATTGTAAACTCTG
>CALFMA010000524.1 GCA_937880065.1 uncultured Ruminococcus sp. | reverse complement strand
CAGCCCAATTTCTAAATTTAATGCTTTTAAGCCTCTTCTGCGTACACGGGTATACAACCTGTTCCATTTGATAATGCCATTTGCCCCCTCGGATTGTATGCTTATTGTCAGACCCTGTGAAAGCACTCATCCCAATGCTATTGAATGGGACGGTAAATCAAAGGGTGCAAGTTCTTTATGTAAAATTCTCTATGAAAGTATGGGTTGGGATAAAGAATACAGCTATCGTATTCCATGTCAGATTATGTCAATCTCCATACCTGATGTTAAAATACAGGATATTTTGCTCTTTGACCTTGATAATTACATAGGCAAGGCAATTAATAAAAAAGAAGAAATTATTATTGCAAGAAAGCAGGCAGAAATGCAGGCTATTCAGAATGAGGATGCGAAAAGCTTTTACTATCCCCCCGAAGAAGATGATGAACCGCAGGAACTTATGGAAATAGCTGAACAGCTACAGCAGGAAATTGAAATCAGCAGGAAGATTTTTGGTATCCCTGTATTTAAGCACAATTCATCATTCCGTAGTATAGACGGCAGCGGCACCTGGGATGAGTGGCTTGCTCCTGCACGCCCTCTTGATGCGTCACATAAGATTGATGCACAAGAAATTGATAATCTGCTACGTGATATAAAGGAAAATCCTCCGGAATTACCGCAGGATAAACCTCGTTTCATTATAGCTAATTCTGAGGAGGATGAATAATGTCAAGAGATCCATCTAAAAGCAGACCTCTTTCTGCCAATGTTAAACGTATGATGTGGTTAGAAAGAGCTGCACCGAGAAATAAGAAGGTAATGAGTGAACAACGTGATTTTACTGAAAAGGACAAGATTTATTGCCATAAGCAAGGTACTCTGTTTATGGAGGCTGCTGCTATGGGATTTCCTATGGAAGAATTTGTACCGCTGTATATGACAAGTCAGCTTGCAGGCGTACTGGACTACTGCTTTTCCTTTTCCAATGAAGTAGAAACCGCACTAACAGGGCTTTTGCAAATACCCGTACTTATTCAAAATCCCAGATCAATTATTGAATCACTTTACTGGATTGAAGATATTGTATCAAAAGCAAATGAAACAGATAATAAGAGTCTTGTTCTTTCAAGAGCCTATGAAGCTGATTTTAGACATACACCAAAGGCTTTACTTGAATTGCCATCAACAGAAAATACCGATATTGATTATTTATCGTACGCTTACTGGTTGGGATATATATACCGCTGTGAATGTTTGATACACGATGAATCAAGCCGTATGGTATACAGTGCTTTTGACGAATCTGTTATGCACACAGCCTATACAGAAATCATACGAAGTAAATTTGGAGAAAAAAATCTTACTGATTGTGCAAAGGAAATCTGTGCTTTTCTTGACAAGCTGCTTGTTGAGAAAATATGGCCGAAAAACAATCATAAGAAAGGGAACCTCTAAAAACCTCCCTCATGGCAGACTTCCTATGACAGACATCATTTACTGCGTTGCCAAACCTTGCAATACATCAAGTATTACTGCGGTTTGTCGCCTTGAAAATGATATATGTCATATACGGAATTCTGCTCGTGTTCCGGTTTTTAGAGAACCCCGAAATATATTTAAAGGAGAATTTCTATGGAGACTATACAGACATGGAGTGGCAGATTCAATATGCCTCAGCCACCTGCTATACCGAAATCCCCTCCCCTGATTACATTAAGCCGTGAAGAACAGCTTGAAGCAAAAAGGCTTGCTGAAGAAGCTAATTTCAGCTTTGAGGGATACCAGGTTGTAAGACGTGAGTTTATTTCACATCGTTTTGACCCTGCTATGACTATACGAGGTACAAGTATCACATTCAATAATTCCTGTATAAGCAAACTCGAAAATGCAACATATATTCAGTTTCTTATTAACCCTACTGAAAAAAAGCTTATTATCCGTCCTTGTGATATAGGAGCTCGTGACGCTATACGCTGGTGTGTTGTTAAAGAAGATAAGCGAAAAAGCCGTCAGATTACCTGTAAGATTTTTGCAGAACGTCTTTATGAGATGATGGGGTGGGATACGTTATCCGCTTGTGAAAAAGGTGGAGATTATGAATTGACCTTTTGGGAGAAATGGTGTATAATATAGGTGAGTTAACTGGTTTGAAAATAAAAATATGTCGGAGAGATAAGGAGGAATTTAATTAATGAAAAAAATACATAAATTGGATTTGATTTTACTGGTTGGACTTGCACTTATAGCAATAGTAAGTGCGCTTATTGATATTTTTTATGTTGTTGTTTTTCCCGTGTATTCTTGCGCAAGTGCATTTTATGCCTCTTTTCCTTTGTGGTTTATATTGTTCATATATTCTTTGATTAAATATACAGATAAAGAAGAGGCGGAGAAACCCCTATTTGTCAAGTGGTATATGGTGTTTTTTTTACCGTTTCTACATGTTGCGTTTTTAATAGTCGGCTTTATCCTCGGTATAGGGTTGAAAAACTTGTTTCAGCTATAATTTTTACATAAGATGGGAGGAGCAAGAGTCTTATGAAACTTTCGATTAGTAGGTGTATCACCATGCCGATAGACTCATAAGCTAGTGCTTACTGCCACACGCAAACTATCAGTTCTCACATGACGAAATTTATAGGATTTAATAACTGTTATATCTTGTTATAGAAATCTCGTCAAACCCTTTAAAACACTAAACTTTTCACTGGTGTCCTTTCCATTACATCTTGTATCGTGTTATATCGTTCTACCCTTGTTTATGAACCCGCATAAGGGAAAGAAAATCTAGTAACAACTTATAACATATTATGAAAATGGTAGTTGGAACTGGATGAAATGCTTATAATACATTTTCAAGAAAGGATTGATAAGATGAGATTAATATATGCAGATTATAACCCTCGGACGAACAGTATTGATGTAACCATATTTGAGAATTACATATTGCGGATAGATTGTAATAAAGCAGAGGAAGGATTAAGACTACTCCATGTTCACAGAATTCACTAAGTGCATTGGCATAGAGGAACCATTAGAATATGCTCGGTTTGCTTTAGATGGTGAAATGCAGGCATGGATGAATTGATAATTTAGAGATATAGCAAGAATAAAATCGACTTTAGTTGTTTTGATTGAAGTCGATTTTTTATGTGTAAATATAGAAAAATTAAGGTTTGGTTTAAGAAACAAAAAGTATCCTCAAGTATAATGATAACAAAATAAATAATAGGGTTATATTTATAGTGCTAAAATCTTAAGCTAATCTTAAGGTGCACCTTAACTGAATTTCAGCTTGCTGATATAAAATGAAATCAGCAAGGAGGAAATGAAAATGATTAAATGTACTAATCTTACAAAATCTTATAAGAAAAAATGCGTTGTAGATAATCTCAGCTTCAACGTAAGCAATGGCGAAATATTTGCCTTTCTCGGCAGTAATGGTGCCGGAAAAACCACCACAATAAAAATGATACTTGGTCTTGTGGGCATCGACAGTGGAGAAGTGATAATGGCTGAAAATACCCAAATTGGATATTCCCCTGAAACACCATATTTCCCGCCTTTTCTAACAGGTTATGAGGTGCTTGAATATTATGCTGGTATTCAGAAAATCTCTAAAGCTGAACGCAAAACAGAAATCCCCCAACTGCTTGAAACAGTGGGACTTGAAAACGATAAAACGAGGGTTAAGAATTACTCAAAAGGTATGCTGCAAAGACTTGCTCTTGCACAGGCACTTCTCGGAAATCCCAATTTACTTATTCTTGATGAGCCGACGGCAGGACTTGACGCATTAGGCAGACTTGAAATAATGCAGCTTATCGAAAAACTGAAAATCGGAGGTAAGACAATAATCATTAACTCGCATATTTTGAATGATATTGAACGGATATGCGACAGGGGTATTATTATTAAAAAGGGCATTCAGATGGGGGTATGGAACAAGTCTGATAACAACACCAGAACCCTTGAAGAAATTTTCCTTGATTTAGTTGGAGGTATTACGGAATGACAATCGCACTTACTGCTCTTAAAGAAAAAATACGCAGAAAAGAATTATATATAGTTTCGGCAATCGGAGCCTTTATACTTCTTGTTTTCGGAACAGGCTCGAGTTCAATTACCATAAACGGCGAAGCGGTTACCGACTACAAAATACTTGCTCCCATACTTCTTATCGTGGTTAATGCAATAAGCTGTATTCTTGCGGTAATTATGAGCCTTGGCACAATTCCGAATGAGTACGAGCGAAACACCAGTCACCTTGTATGGATAAGAAAAATACCACAGTACCGCTATCACGGTGAGCTTGCTTTAGCTAACGTCTTTTCGGGACTTATATCCGAGGCAATACTTTTCTGTGCTATGCTTATTTTTATGATTACAAACGGTAAGGCAGATGAGCTGTTCAGACTTATTCCTGCATATCTGATTGTGGGAATAAATGTTACAATAGTAAGTGTTATGACAAGTGCATTAAGCATAGTTATCCCCAAATTTGCAGTAGGTGCAATCGCCGCTGCTGCAACACTTATAGGTATTTTCAGCAGTCTTTTGGCAACCTTAAAGGACATTATAGGCGGTTTCGGCGGAGTAATGGTAAAATACGCACTTAAAGTTATACCCAATCTTCACGGAATACAGAGCGAGGCTGCAAATGCCCTCTGCGGAAAAGATGTTGATATACACGTTATACTTACAGGACTGCTTGCAGTTTATGTGTTCATAGCACTTATTCTTGTGCTTAAAAGAAAAGAGGCTTGATTATGAAGAAAGTTATAATATTCGTTCTTATCGGAATTATGCTTGTCACAGGAGTAATTGCAACAGGCACCTATGGTCTTTCGGAAGAAGATATTGAAATTTATGAGCGTGCTGTTTCTATTGAAGATGACTTTGGTTTTGATGGATTTGCTATTACCGATTATCCTGTTTCATTCTATGACGGAGACAACGACTATGTTGTTGTATGGGAAAACGGCGAGTACAGCATAAACAAACGGAATCCCGTTATGGATTTCATAGTAGCAACCGCCTACCCTGTTGATGAGCATTATGAGGTGCTTACTCCTACAATCGAAAAGATGTCATCTCTTCTCGGTCTTTTAAGTATGGGAAACGGCAGCTACGGTGCGGACGAACACGTTACTACATTATGGCACGAGGCTTTTCATTGCTATCAGCTTACAAACTACCTTGAAAACATTGAAAGCATTCCGCTTGTAGCAGTCGATGAAAGCCTTATTGCAGAAAATGCAGATACAAATGAACAGGCGGTAAGGTTATTTGAGCAGAAATCCGAACTGCTGAAAAAAGCGGTTAAAGCCGATGATATTGACAAGATACGGGAATATATTGTAGAATATAAAAAGCTGGACGAGGAAAGAAAGACTCTGCTTTCCGATGAGGTTAATTCTGTTGAAGAATACTACACAAGAATTGAGGGCACCGCCTGCTACATTGAGGCTTGTGTATATAAATCACTTCTTCCCGACAGCTTTGAAAATAACTACATTGAAACTATCAGCGAATACGGCGGCGGTTCGGGAAAGTATTACAAAACGGGTATGGCTATGTGTATGATACTTGATACTGTTAATCCCGAATGGAA
>CALFMA010000523.1 GCA_937880065.1 uncultured Ruminococcus sp. | reverse complement strand
GCGTGTAACAGCTGCTATTTGTTTGGCTGATAGCTTTCTACCCAATAGAGTAAGAATATACCGATTTTTGCCTTGCATGTTAACCCAATCTTCATATTCTTCTGTAGAAATAGGGTAGAAACGGATGTTTATACCTAAATCGGATGCTTTGAACAGAAGTTCTTTCATGATGTTACCGGAGTCTCTTTCGTTGCTTTTGAAGAGTATACCCAATGACAAGGTGCTATGTATGTCCGCTTGACCAATATCCAGAATTGTCACATTATACTTGGATAGTATTTCTGTAATGGAAGCTGTCAGTCCCGGACGATCGAGACCTGTAATGCGAATCAGAATTAGTTCTGTACTATTATCCATTATTTTTAGTGTTTGATTTTGACATGCAAAATTACGTAAATTAATCTATCTAACCATCAAAATGCTTCTTTGTTTTCCGATGAAATGGGCGATTTTATGTTAAAGAACATATTTTTATCGGATATTCTTTGGTGCAAAAATAATAATTCCTTACCTTTGCACCAGATTTCAAAGAATATTGGGCTTGAATATCAGGCCAAAAAGTAATGGTTCAGGTAGAAATCACTACTCTATGTAGTCCTGAATAGTATAAACTAAAATCGAATTACATGATTAAAAATGTAAGTAGGGTTTTTGTTGTATTGATGATTTCCTTTATTTCTTTCTCATTTGTAGGGAAAGATACACCGACAGAAGGCTTGACAATAGGAGATAAGGCTCCTGAGTTTAAAATCTGTGGCGAAAAGCAGTTGGTAAACTTGAAAGATTTGAGAGGTAAATACATAATGCTCTATGGTCTGCCAGGTGTTGGTAAAACAAGCCTCGCAGCACAGTTCGAAAAGGTTCTTATTGCAGGTTTTGAAATGGGTACTAATGCCCTTAACAACGTTTATGTTGCTCCTATCAAAACTTGGAACGAATGGAAGAAGTATGTCGGAGAATTATGTAAGGATGAAGAACTTAAAGAAAAGTTCCACTACGTTGCTGTCGATACAGCAGATGAGGCGTGGAATCTTTGCGTAAGATATGTTTGTAGTCAGGCTAACGTTGAAGATTTGAGTGAAGTCGGCTACGGTAAACTGTATAAGAAATGTTCAGATGAATATAGAAAGACATTCAGAGATTTAACTTATAACGGATACGGTGTAATCTTTACAAGTCACTCAACTGAAAAGGAATTTACTAATGAGAAAGGCGTTAAGTACACTCAGATAGTTCCTGCACTTCAGGCTCGTGCATTTGATATCATCAATAAAATGGTTGATATTATTGCTTATATCAGAGAGATCCCCCTCGAAGAGGGCGATAAGGTAGTCCGTAAGCGTTTCATGTTCCTTCGTGATGAGGTCGGCGATAGGTTCTTAGTTAAGTCAAGATATCGTTATATCGCATCAAGAATACCGCTTGATTATCAGGCTTTGGTAAATGCAATATATGACGCTATTGAAGAGGAATGTAAGCACTCTGGCGGCACAGCTTCAGATGGACAGAATCCGTATACAGCTTTAAACTTTGACGAATTACTTGAGGAAGCTAAAATGCTTTGGGGTGCTGTCGTACAGCAAGATAAAGTCTCACAGGCTTCTGAAATTTTAAGCAAAGTTTTTGGAAAGCCAACTAAGTTTTCAGAAATCTTACCTGAAGAGGTTGATAAACTAAATCAAGTCTTAATTGAAGTACGAGCTATACTTTAATTTATTCGGGGAAAGATATAATAATCTTTCCCCATTTTCATTATAAGGAGGGGCCTAATGCTTGTAATTGATACTAATATCTTGTTAGACTTCCCTCAGATTATTGAGGAAGAAACGGAGGAAATGGTTATTGCCACAGATGTTCTTAAGGAGCTGGACGGCTTAAAAATGCACAACAACTTTGATGTGCAGTACAAAGCTCGCCGCGCCGCCGTTATAATTTCTCACAACATGGATAAGTTAACATGGGATGATAGTTTAGAGAAAGAGCGATACGATAGCGTAGATGATAAATTAATTCAGATTGCTAAAAACAGAAATGCCATATTAGTTACCAATGATGTGTATTTGAAAGTAAAAGCTATAACTAAGAACGTACTGACTAAGGCATATGGTAAAACAGAAGCCTATAACGGCATTAAAGAAATACTGATTAACCCAAATGATGAAGCACAGTATGCTGTAATTGACCAAATAATCAATACTGGAAAAATTCCCGAAGAGTTCGGCACAATATGCGAAAACCAGTATATACTTTTTAAAGATATAAACCAGGCTATAACTAATAAGCATGGTGAAACAGATTATGCAATATAATGTGATACACGCTTCAGATTCTTTAGCGAGTGCAGAAAGAGAAATTGATA
>CALFMA010000522.1 GCA_937880065.1 uncultured Ruminococcus sp. | reverse complement strand
TGACAACTGTGTGGAGAAGCCTGTTTTTTTCTTCTGGATTGGAATCTGCAAAATTTTCAATTACACATTCAAGCCGTCTGATAGCTTCGTTAGGCGGAAGCTGTGGATTATTTTGTTCGCTGTCAATTTCCTTTATTGCTTCTTCAAGTGCGTGTATTTTCTCGTTAACTATTTTTGAACGGTCAATAAAAGTATTTGTATCGTAAATTTCCTGCTCTAACAGATCATACAGCTTTGATAGCTGCCGTTTTGATTTTTCAAGCTCTGCAATCAGCGGAGCTTTTTTGTCGGGTTCATTTTTAAACTCTGTTTTACCGCTTCTTTTCAGCTTTTCAAGCTGCTTTATACGATAGCGAAAAGCCGAAATTGCAGCTTCGTCAACAGCTTCAATTGTAGAACTTACAATCTTTCCATGACATTCCCTATGAGTACACAGCATATACTCATGACCGCTGTTGGCAATTACTCTGCGTCTTAACTGATGTCCGCAGTTTTTACAATAGAGAATATTGTGGTAGTAGTTCAGCAATGTATCATTAGGATGAAGCTGGGCGGCAGGATTTGTTTTTTTCTTCTCCTGAACAGCGTTGAAAGTTTCTTCGCTGACTATAGGCTCATGGAGTCCCATGTACAGCGTATCACCGTTTGATTTGGTTTTCCAGCCAACTTTTCCGCAATACAGCGGATTTGCCAGTATTTTTTTAATACTCGGATATTCCCAGTATTGACTTTTCTGTGGACTTATCCCCATACGGTTAAGCTCGTTTGCAATAAATTTCGCACCGTGTCCGTCAAGATACAGCTTATATATCAGCCTGACTATTTCAGCTTCTTCGGGAATTATTTCAAGTGTATGAACTTTCGGCTCAGGATTGACTTTCCTATAGCCATAGGGGGCTGTAGTGCTTATGTAGTTTCCCTCTTTAATTGAAGCAAGTCTGCCCGCCTGCATTCGACGCTTGATTGTCTTGTACTCACGTCGGCTCATAAACAGCGAAAATTCAAAATATTCCTCGTCAAATTCATTGTCGGGGTCATAAGTTTTTGTCGGTGTAACAATCTTTGTAGAGGAATCACGGAACGCCTGTGCGACTATACCCTGGTCTATAGTGTCGCCTCTTGCAAGACGTTCTATCTCAACTACAAGCACACCTGCATATTTGCCCTCAGCAACATCAGCAAGCAACGCCTGCATCTGCGGACGGGCAGCGATACTGTCGCCGCTGACTATCTCCTTGTAAATCTTCACAATGTTCAACTTCTGACGTTTTGCAAGCTCCATAAGCATATTATGATGACGTGAGAGGGTTTCCCCCTCTCCACGTGCTTCCGCTTCAACGTCTGCTCTTGATTTTCGCAGGTACATACAGTATTCTTTCATTGTATCACCTCTTAGCTTTAAGGGCATCTCTAAAAAACCTTTTGAGAAAAAACAGCTATGCATGATATCTGCTGTTTTTTCTTTAATCAAACGAGTTTTTAGAGATGCCGTTAAATTATATGCACATAATCATTGGATTGTTTTCTTAATGGCATATATTATAGCAAATATTTTTTATACTAATCCCTAAAATGTTAGTAGCCAAAGATGATGAGCAAAAATGCCGTATGTCAAGGCGGACGACGAAAGCATACTGTCGTATGGTGAGGATGTCCAACGATGACATACGGCATTTATGCCATTAGATTTGTCTACTGTTGTTTTCGGGATTAGTATCAGTATTGATATATCCCAAATCTTGATTATCAATTATTTCTCTTATCCAGCAATTTTTAGGATTTTTTTCTTCGTGATACCATTCCGGAGAATAGTGAAACCAGCGAAGCAAAAACGCTCTCATTGTTATACCGTGAGAAAATACAAAAATTGTGTCTACACCATGCTTTTCAAAGTCACGGTAAATTGTTCCCATAAACTGATGAACTCTTATCGCTACATCAAACGGACTTTCTCCAAGGGGAAGTCTTGCATAGAATTTACCGTAATTGGAAACCTGTCGCTCATATTCTGCATTTTCAATGGGAAATTGAACTGCCCATTCCTCGTCGGGAACGCTGTCAAGCAGACCAAACTGCTGCTCTATAAGTGTAATATCTTCACGTATATCCTTGATATTCAGAAATTTATTGAATTCTTCACTTGTCTGACGGGTTCTTAAATAAGGACTTCTCCAAATTCGTGCATTTGACAGGTCAATGTTTTTTTCCTTGCAGTAATTTGCGAGCCATTCGCCGTTTTCTCTTGCCTGTTGAATTCCTTCTTCCGTCAATGAAACGAGGTGGTCAGGTAAACGCTGCGGATAATTTTCACCTGTGTTGGCAATTGACTGTCCATGTCTGATTAAAAAGATATGCATTTGATATTCCTCCGTTCAGCTATTTTTTACACTTTTATTATAGCATATTTCGGAGAAAATTTCAAGTTAAACAGAGCA
>CALFMA010000521.1 GCA_937880065.1 uncultured Ruminococcus sp. | reverse complement strand
TTCTTTAATGCCCTTGAAGCTGTGGGCCAAATGCCTCTGCCGCCCTATATCACGAAAAAACTTGAAGATAAAGAACGCTATCAGACGGTTTATTCCAACGAGGCAGGCTCCGCCGCTGCTCCCACAGCAGGACTTCATTTCACAGAAGAAATGCTTGACGAACTTCGTGCAAAGGGCATAAAAACGGCATTTGTAACGCTTCACGTCGGACTTGGAACATTCCGTCCCGTAAAGGAGGACAACGTCCTTGACCATAAAATGCACAGCGAGCATTATTATCTCCCAAAAGAAACAGCTGACCTGATAAATCAGACTAAAGCTGAGGGCGGACGTGTTATTGCCGTAGGAACTACAACCTGCCGTACTCTTGAAAGCGTCGCAAGCTTTTTCGGGGATATTTCCGAGCGTGAGGGATATACCGATATTTTCATTTATCCCGGGTACGAGTTCAAGTGCATTGACGGACTTATCACAAATTTCCACCTGCCCGAAAGTACGCTTATTATGCTTGTTTCCGCATTTACAGGCTATGACAACACTATGAACGCATATAAAACTGCCGTTGAAGAAAAATACAGATTTTTCAGTTTCGGTGACTCTATGTGTATTCTGTAAGGAGGAAATATGGATATTTCAATCTTTTTAAAAAGCCTTGCGGAATCCGATATTGCTCCAATTGTAATTTGCGATATTGAGCATAACATAGTTTATATGAACTCCACCGCCATTTCCCGCTATGAAAAATGGGGCGGTGAAAGTCTTGTGGGGAAATCAATTTTCTGCTGTCACAACGATGACTCCAACAAAAAAATCGTAAAAGTTGTGGAGTGGTTTGCGGAAAGCGAAAATAACAACAGATTTTTCACTCACCACAATCCCCACGAAAACAAAGATGTCTATATGGTAGCTCTCCGCAATAATTCAGGAGAATTAATCGGTTATTATGAAAAACACGAATACCGAAATGCCGAAACAGCGAATTTATACCCACAATATAACACAAAGAAAGGATGATTAAAATGAGTCCAGACACTACTGATGTGATAATAGGCACCGCTATGGCAATTGATCTTTTGCTTATTCCTATTACTCTTACAGCTTCTATAATCTTTTTTGTGCTGTTTAAAACTACTCCCAAGGAAAAAGAAAAACAGCGAAAAATATTACGTATTTTTCTTATAATTTCATTATGTTTATTCGGAATTACAGCACTTATTTTTGGCAGCTTTGTAATATGGAGTAATTCACAAAATCCGAAATGACATATCTGCTTTTCAACCGTTTATTTACGGAAATTACCATTGCAGGCTGTACCCCTGTAAATACAAATTAAGGAGAATTTATGTATACTTTACTTAAAACAGATAATAAAGCCCGTCGTGGACAGGTAGAAACAGTTCACGGAACATTCCAGACTCCCTGCTTTATGAACGTGGGAACTTCTGCCGCTATAAAGGGCGGTATATCCTCAATTGACCTTAAAGGACTGAAAACACAGGTTGAACTGTGCAACACATACCACCTGCACCTCCGCCCTGGCGATAAAATTGTAAAGGAAATGGGCGGACTTCACAAGTTTATGAACTGGGATAAGCCTATTCTCACAGACAGCGGCGGATTTCAGGTATTTTCTCTTGCAAAGCTGAGAAAGATAAAGGAGGAGGGCGTTTATTTCGCTTCCCATATTGACGGTCACAGAATTTTTATGGGACCTGAGGAAAGTATGCAGATTCAGTCAAATCTCGGTTCAACTATTGCTATGGCTTTTGATGAGTGCATTGAAAATCCCTCCACATACAAATACACAGCGGATTCAATTGAGCGTACAACCCGCTGGCTTTACCGCTGCAAGGAGGAAATGGAGCGTCTTAACAGCTTGCCCGATACAATCAACAAAAAGCAGATGCTTTTCGGCATAAATCAGGGTTCAACATACGATGACCTGCGTATAAAGCATATGGAAGATATTGCAAAACTCGACCTTGACGGTTATGCTATCGGCGGTCTTGCAGTTGGTGAATCCACCGATGAAATGTACAGAATAATTGACGTTGTAGAGCCGTTTATGCCTGTAAATAAGCCACGTTATCTCATGGGTGTAGGTACTCCCTCAAATATTATTGAGGCTGTTGCAAGAGGAATTGATATGTTCGACTGCGTTCTTCCAACTCGTCTTGCAAGACATGGACATGCATTTACTAAATATGGAAAAATTAATTTAAAGAATTTAAAGTTTAGAGAAGATTTTACCCCAATTGAAGAAGGTTGCGATTGTTATGCTTGTCGTAATCACACTAAGGCTTATATTAGACATTTAATGCTTGCTGATGAAAGTTTAGGTGGAAGATTACTTTCTTTACATAACACAAGATTTTTAATTAAAATGATGGAAGAAATAAGGACTTCAATAAAGAATAATGATTTTGATTTATATATGAAAGAATTTTTGGATAATCCAAGAGTATTTGCTATTTCGCATTTTAGTTTTGACAATATATCATTGTTTTCGGTTTTGTAGCTAAGTAGCATATCACTTAGTATTTCAACAGTTAAATTGTTTTGAATTTTTGAC
>CALFMA010000520.1 GCA_937880065.1 uncultured Ruminococcus sp. | reverse complement strand
ATAGTGATAATGTAGAACTTCTTCTTGACTACGGCTATACTCCCGATGAGGTTGAAGATATGCTTGTCGATACGGCTCTGCTCCGTGAAACTGTTGATTGCGTCAGAAACTACGGTCTTTGCGAAGTCTGATGTTTATAACCGTCCCATTTATTCGGGACGGTTATTTTTTGTTATCTCAAACGTATTCCGGTATAGCAATAGCGGGGATTTCCACCCGATTCACTGCGTTTTCTGACTTTATCAATATATGCTCCACTCTTTTTAAAGTCCTTGGCAAAACTATCAAGGCTGGTATATTTATGTACATTAATCATATTGGAATATGTGGTATATGCGTTATACAGTTCCTCGGTGAAGACATAATCATTGGAATCGCCTGTCAGATTACAGCAAGTTCTGACAAATGCACTGATACTTTCCTCATGGCTCATTTGAGATGCTACAGGAGGAACATAATTGTCATACCACATTCCTGTTCCGCTGAACACATATCCATTGGCTCTCAATGAAAGATATGCCCTTATCAGCTTATTCACTATTGCTTCCTTTTCGGGTTCAAGCATCATTCTCAATTCATCGGGCTGAATGTTTTCGGCTGTGATTCTATGGGTAAAGGGAATCACGACCTTTCTTGCCCGGAATGCAATATCACCATAAGCCGGGACTATATCAAAGTTCGAACCCAATACAAGATGTGCCCTGCTTCTGAAACATATATTTCCGTTCTGGAATTTCACCTCTGCACCTATCATATCTCCGCCTGATATCTGTTTCAGCATTGATGTTGATTTAGCATCAAGCGTTGTACTTGGCATATCAAGACACATACAGATACTCTTATTAAACACTTTTACATTGGCAAAATTACCCTTGAATTCATCGGGTGCCATACTTACCACAGCTTCCTGATTAAGCAAGCTTGTTATATAATTGACAATAAAGGATTTTCCCGAATTGGTTATTCCCTCAAAGCAGAAAATGGATTTAACTGTATCATTGGTAAGACATACACCAAGAACTTCTTTCAGACGTGCAGCCAGAACTTCATCGCCCTGCGTATACATCGCAATTATGCTATCAAATACAGGTGACTCATATGCATAGGGATTCCAATTCACATTTACCATTGATGTCGCAAACAGTCCCGAAGTGAATGGCATAGCCTGCATTGTTGCAGTATCTAATATGCAATTATTGAATACGATATATCTTCCGATATCATAAGGCACTTCTACGTAGGGAGCAATCTGGTTTATTTCCTTTATAAGGGATTCAATAAAGCCCGCATTACAAACGAAATTCGTCACATAACGGCTGATATTCTCACAAAGCTCTCTCAGAAAGGGAGCGAGATTTTTCATTGAACTATACATCAGATATATTTTTCCGTTATAGGCATAAAACCACCTCTGATGTCTGACAATCAACTTGAGATCCTGAGTTATAAGCAGCGTAATTATCCTTACAAGTGCACTCTCATCATTTGAAGAAACAATTTCATTCAATTCTTTTACGCAATGACAAATTCCATTGCAGAACATGGAAACAACTTCCTGCGGTGCGGAATTATTCGTCTGATAGCATGCCCGGTTTTGTATTGGCTGATACATCATTGTATTACATACCTGCATAGGTGACACAGCATATACCTGTGGTGCAAGACTTCCCATGCTTTCATGGGACGGTTCTACCCTTTCAAACAACGGCATTCTTACAACCCCGTTGGAATCAAAATTGTTTTCGTTTTTAATCATCATTTTTATTACCTCCATTGATTTTATTAAATCTAGCCCTGAGCAAAACACCGCAAAAGGCGGTAAAAAGGCAAAACAGAGCAATAATTTTTAAATTTGTCACTATAAAATATAGAAACAGCCAACTTTTTGTCGTATAATATAAATGCTAAAGAAATACGAAGGGAGTTGGCTGTTATCTATCGCCAAGAAATAATACAGGACATTGTATTTTTCACAAATGCACCCAAAGCAGTTTTTTATGATAAGCTTTTTCTTAACCTTGACCTTTCTGACTTTCCTGACAGAGCTTCGAGAACAGGCAGAAGAGGTTATTCAAAATGTGCTTTACTGTGTGCATTTATTGTAATGAAATGTGAATGCTTTTCCTGCATAACCGATCTTCTTGATTATCTCAATAATAATCTTCTGATCGCACATTACTGCGGCTTTAATATTATGCAGCCGCTTCCGTCATACTGGACTTTTGACAGATTTATCAGAGAACTCGATAACGAGTATCTTAAAAAGGTAATGCAGCGTTTAGTTATTCAGGCTGCTGAGCTCGGTATTATCGATACCTCTTTCATTGCCCTTGATTCAACTCCTGTTTCTGCAAATACCTGTCAGAATAATCCGAAGTCGTTTGCTAAGAACAAGTTTTCAAAAGACAATCAGCCACAGTCTGATAAGGATTGCAGACTTGGGGTACATACTGCATCTAATCAGCATAATGAAAGAAAATTTGAATACTATTGGGGCTACAAGAATCATGTGCTGGTTGACTGCATTACTGGCTTACCGATCTCTGAGATCACTACTACTGCTGATGTTGCTGACAGTAAGGTGGTCGAAGATATTCTAAACCAAACCAATAAGTTTATTTCTATTGATGAATGTACTTTTATCGCAGATAAAGGCTACGATGTTAAAGCTGTATACAATCTCGTCAAGGACGTTTATCATGGTGACTGTATTATTCCGCTTAACAAACGCAATACTAAAAATCCGAAAAAGCTTTCTTCCGGTCACCCTATCTGTGAAGCCGGTCTCGCTATGCACAAGGACGGCATATTCTCTGATAGAAACAGAACCCGTCAGAAGTACTGCTGCCCTTACAAGAGGTCTAAAAACGGCATCTGTCCCTGCAACCATAAATGCTGGAACAATGGAAAGAAGAATCGCGGCTGCACGAAGTATGTTACTTTACCCGATGATTACAGACTTTCTATTGACCGTGACTGCATATCATTCAAGAAGATATATGCTTTGCGTACCGAAGCTGAACGTTACAATTCCCGATTCAAGTCAACAGGTCAGGAGCGCCTTTGGATACACAGCCTCAATGCTGCCAAAAATATGAACTCATTTGCTCACATTGCTCTTTTAGCTGTCGCTGTTGCTGCTGTTGTCACTAAATCAGCTTGCTCTTACCGTTCACTTAAATCTGTTAAACGTATAGCCTGATCTGTAATTTTTTATACTTTCAACAGACTTTTGCCTTTTTGCAGGCTTAGGTCAGCTTTGCTATACCTTTTTCCACTTTGGAATAGCGGCTTCTTCGCTCTTGCACTGCTTTTGTCGTCTGCCAGCTTTGTTTTGCTCATATCTATTTATTAAATCCATTATTTACAGGATTTACATCTATGTTGGTAAAGTGTTATTTTTCAATGTGCCATGTGTCAGGTAAATAATAAAAGTATTTAGGAAATATTTTTAATGTTTAAAAAGTTTTTCAAACACCTGGCACATGGCACAAACTATACAAATGTTTAATATGTTAATTCATTAGCGTCCCCGCATGCGTCACAATGACAACATGTCAGAACAGTATGCCATGTTTTCTGTGTCAGTGTCGGGTAATATTAAAAGTTTCGAAAAAGCAATTTTCACTTAATTTATTTATGTTATTCATATTTAGCTTATATAATAGATTTATTCGGTTTTTAAAATTGTCCATATTATTTTTAAAAATGTGTTATTTATAAGGAAAATGATTGCTTTTTGCTTATTTTTTATTATTTCTAAAATTTATATGGACATTTTTTATTTTCTGTGTTATAATTATAGTATAAAAATGAAAGGACGTGACAATATGGCCTTACCTATTTTATCACAATCATTAATAGACATAACAGAATATTTTGACAATTTCTCAAAAATGTCTGTTCAAAAATTCATCAACGTTAATACAAAAGATGCTTTATTATCTATTACATTCTACTCTGATGAGTCTTATCCATATACAATTGATTTGGACTATACAGATAAAAACAGAACTTACAAATATCTGTTCAGACAATTAACAAATCACAATATCACACTAAAATCCTCCATTTCTGATTCCAAGCGTACTAAAATCCAGAAAAAATTTTTCGAATTAATTGAGATTAACGCTGCTAAAAACACACTTTTTATTCCAACCAAACCTGGATTATCCATCATAAACTTTAGAGATTCTCACAGAATATTACTACATTCTAATAATAATTTTCCATTTTTTTACCCGTATACATATTCAAAAACAAAAGTATGCCAAATTCAAGATTTAACAACCAATCCTTCTTATGCAATCATGCCTCCTACAAAACATATTCTTTTGCCAAATATAGAAATTCTTTTTTTATTGACTTTACGTTATTTGTCATTGCTTCTCCCTTTGTATAATGATGGATTTAGATTCAGATTCCCATACATTGTTACTTTTTCGTCTCATACTTCCTCGGAAAAATTAATGCAGCTTCTTTCAAATAATCTGTCTTTTTTTATAAATCCTTATTCATATACATACACAAATATATCTTCCATAAACGCTCCATTTGATATTCTTCGCACACTTATCAATGAACGAAACAGTAACTGTATTTTCTTAGAAGCATCTTTTGACGCTGATAAAATCAGAAAGGAAAATATAAATCTTATTTGCGACTATTTTACGAACTATCAATCAGATTCACTATGCTGTGTTGCTTCTAATACAATACAGTATTGTCTTCCTGAAGATAAATATATAGATGTACCACTTGATGATACCAATTTATTCATTAATGATTCAGATATAAATATCATTGATACAAGTTTTTTACTATGGATAACATCAACAAGCCCAGCTTTTGAATTCGAACAGCTTAAATCATATAATGAAATCAATTCACAGGTAAAAGAGCTTTACCGCAACAACTTTAACAGTCTCAATATTCAAGATGCCGTTACATCTATAATGACAGTTTTTAGACTTATAAATCAGAAAATGATCATATTACATGTTTCTTCTATACAAGATAATGCCATTGAAGCCGAATTATTTAAGTATGTATCAGGTTTGTTTGAAACACAGATTGCACAGGAAAACACGGAAACCACTATTAAAAAATTCAGCGACATATTAAGTAATTGTATTTTAGACAGAAAGGTAAACGTATTTGCACACAGTAAGCATAATAAAAATCGAATTGCCCAACATAATGGAATGGAAATTTACAAAAATAATCAAAAGCTTATAATACCTTCAAATGTTTTTGAAAAATTATGTTCTTCTTATAATATTTCACTGATAAAGCTGAAAAAAGCTCTTCAAACCAATGGCAGCTTATTCCAAAGCGATTCATTATACATAACAAAGCTTACAATGTATCCTATAGGACAACCGTCGATTCGTGGCAATGCCTATATAATAAACGACAATATATTAGATCCATCTATGATTGAATTCATTAATGCTGAAACGCAGCTTGTTCTTTCGGACTTTAAACATTCCACGTCTGAAGATAACGGTGTTGCTATAGGCTATAATTACAAAGGCGAACCTGTCATATGGAGCTATACAAAACTATCAACCTGTCACCTTATGATTACAGGAAAATCCGGTTATGGTAAAACCACATTTATATCAAAGATAATAAAAAAGTTAAATACGATTGATGAAAAAATTCTTATTTTGGATTTTTCTCAGAGCTACATAAACAATGATGAATTGAAAGATATCAGTAATGTGTTTAAGGATAAATTACCTGTTAATCCGTTTGTTATACGCAAAAACGAAACTAAGGAAGCACATATAAACAGAATAGTTCGCAGTATCAGCCAATGCTTCAAACTGATTGAAATTGACAGCAACAGACTGAACAAAATCATATCAGAAGCATATATCAGTGAAAACTCGAAACTTGATTTAAACAAACTGAAATTGATTGTTCCGATATCACTTACAAAAGCTATTAATTTTATCGTAAATGTTTATGAGAATTCAGAACCAATAACCTGGTCGGAACTTAATACAGAAAAGAATATGTCTATAATAAGTATAGATAACACATGGGCCGATTACGAAGTTATAACAGAATTTCTACTCCAGGATTTATACGACTATAAGCAAAAATTTGATAAAAGCAGATTGTTTTTGGTTGTAGACGAAATTCAGAATCTTATAAATAACAAATCGTCTTCTATAATTACTATTCTATCACAAGGTCGAGACAAGGGAATAGGTCTTATTATGTCAACCCAATCATTCAAAACT
The DNA here is from genome assembly GCA_937880065.1 of uncultured Ruminococcus sp. The sequence continues at coordinate 2,006 of CALFMA010000520.1, read as the reverse complement.
ATTCCTACAAAATACAGAAGTATGTTCCTGCAATCAGGACTTAATGTTTTCTTCCAACCTGAAATTGTAGCAATAGAAATGATTTCTAAGCTTATCTATGCTGATTCAACCATAGACAGAGTTGCCGAATTGATGAAAAGACTGGAAAAAGGAGAATCAGTCGTGTATGGAAGCTTTGAAAACGAAAATGGAGATATAGAATCAGACAAAATAATTTATGTATCTTCAAGAAAGAATGAATCTCCCCTTCTGAAATACAATACTGAAAACCCGGTTTAATTTACAAAATCCAATATATATCCGCTTCACTGCCGTTTAAAAGACGGCAGTTTGTTTTTGTCCAAATTTTCAATTATATATAATTATTGTGCTATGACGATAGCACATTGAAACAGCTACTTCCTCGGAAGCGGCTGTTTTACATAATTTAGATTGGAGGAAAAAGTATGATAATACGCCATTAATACGAAGTCTAATGTACACACCGCCCTGAACAAAAAGGGCGGTTATTTTTTTCAGCTGCAATACTCTCATTTTATTTATTAAATTTATTATAACTATTTAGTAAAATAAATTCAAGGAGGGTTCTTTATGAACAACTACAAAAATTATGATGAGCTTCCGCTCACTCTAACTGCTGATGACCTCAGCAAATTTCTGGGTATTTCTAAAGGCAGCTGTTATTCTATGTTTAAGAGGGATGATTTCCCAACCATTAAAATCGGTAAACGTGTTCTTGTTTCTCGTGACCGTTTTATTCAATGGCTTGAAAAAAATACCAGGGAGGTTTAATTTATGAGACGTGGTAAAAATGAAGGCAGTATCAGAGAACGCAAAGACGGCAGATTCGAAGTTCGTGTTACTGCCGGTATTGACTTTGAAACCGGTAAAGCTAAGCGTATCTCCTATTATACGCATACTAAACAAGAAGCTGTAAAGAAATTACACGAAAAGGAATATGACATTCATTTCAATCATCAGATTGACCCTACTTCAACAAAACTTATTGACTGGCTCAGGGTATGGCTTGATAAGTATATGCGAAACAGTCTAAAGCAGTCAACCTATACAAGCTACAAGGGATATGTAGAGAAACATCTCTCAGCTGCTTTTCCGACTTTAAAGCTGAAAGACCTTACTCCTATGCTGCTTCAGGACTTTTACAACTACAAGCTTAACAACGAAGGGCTTTCGCCGAAAACTATCGCAAATATTCATCGTTGTCTGCACAAGGCTCTTAAACAGGCTGTACTTGAACATCATATTGATTTCAATCCCTGTGATGCAGTAAATCTTCCGAGAAATGAAAAGCCTCAGATTGAAATTCTTACCCGTGAAGAACAGCAGCAGCTTATGTATACAAGCTACAAATTCAGATACGGTGTTTTCATCAGACTTACTCTTGCTACAGGTATTCGTTTAGGCGAACTTCTTGGATTACGCTGGGAGGATATAGACGCTAAGAAAAATATGTTGAATATCCGCAGAACTCTCAACAGGCTTCCTAAAGTTGACTATAACGGAATTGGCAATTCCACAGAAATTGTTATTCAGGAGCCTAAAACCAAAAACTCTGTACGTTCAATCCCTCTTATGCCTGTTATTCTCAACGAAATTCTTCAATGGAAAAATGTTCAGCTAAGTGATGCAAGAACAGCAGGTGAAGCATACAACGATTCAGGTTTCATTGTAACTCATCAGCTGGGAGGATACATTGAACCACGTAACTTCAAGGACTTCTATGACCAGATTCTTCAGGCAGCAGGATTAGGACATTATACATTCCATGCACTTCGGCATACATTCGCTACAAGGGCATTGGAGCAAGGTATGGATGCCAAAACTCTTTCAACGCTGCTTGGTCATTATTCGGTAGCATTTACCCTTGATACTTACACTCATGTTCTCGATAGTCAGAAGCACGAGGAAATGAGTCTTTTGGAAGAACTGTTTGCTGCTCCTACTACTCCGATACATCATTCGTATCCTGTGATTGTTTTACCCTC
>CALFMA010000519.1 GCA_937880065.1 uncultured Ruminococcus sp. | reverse complement strand
TGGCTACCCGACGGAAATATCGAGTTCTTAGGAAGAATAGACGAACAGGTAAAGATAAGAGGTTTCCGAATTGAATTAGGAGAAATCGAAAGCAGAATCAGAGAGATAGAAAATATCAAGGACTGTGCAGTAATCGCAAGAACAGACAGCACAGGTGACAAGGCAATATATGCGTACTATACAAGTGACAGAGACGTGAGTGTATCTAAGATAAGAGATAATCTCAGCGAAAGACTGCCCGAATATATGGTACCTGCATATATGATGCAGATTGAAAGTATTCCTGTAACAAGAAACGGAAAGATTGACAAGAAAGCATTGCCAGAGATTAATTCAAAGGTAACTAAGGAATATGTTGCACCGAGAAATGCCGAAGAAAAGGCGATTTGCATGGCTTTCAGCGAAATTCTAAATGTAGAACAGATTGGAATCAATGATAATTTCTTTGAGCTTGGAGGTGATTCAATCAAGGCAATAAGAATTATTTCAAAGCTTAGAGAAAGCGGCTATACTACGACGGTAAAGCATATAATGAATTATAAGACTGTTGCAAGAATTGCTGATTATGTGACAAATTCTGATAATGACAGACAATATGAACAGGGTGAGATTACCGGCAAAATTGAAAATACACCGATACTTGAAAAATTCCGTGATTGGAATTATGCTAAACCAGAGCATTTTAATCAGGCAGCAATGATGACCGTAACAGGTACGAAAAACTGTGATATAAAGAAAGCTGTTGAAGAACTTGTAAAACATCATGATATTCTCAGAGCAGTATACAAAAATTCTCAGCTTGAAATCCTTCCGATAAACGAGAGCAAACTGTTAGATTTTTATGAATATGACTATTCAGAAACAGAGGATAAATACATGGCTGTTGCTGAAAAAAATACTGAGATACAGAGCAGTATTAATCTTGAAAACGGTCCATTTGTCAAGGTGGCTGTTTATGAACTTGGTTATAAAAAGATAATGCTTTTATGTATTCATCATCTTATAGTAGATGGAGTGTCATGGCATATACTTACTGAAGATTTTCAAAATGCTATTGAAATGATTTCAAGTGGGAAAAATGCAGTATTTCCAAGAAAAACGGCTTCATACATTGAATGGAGCAGAGAATTGAAGGAATATGGAAATAATCTTTTGTTATCAGAACGCAGATTCTGGAAAGAAACAAGTGAAAAGATAAGAGAAGGTCTGCTAAATCTTCCAAGTCCTAAAAATGAGTATATGAGTAAAAATGGTGATATAGCAGAATTCAGCGAGGAAATAACGCGATATCTGCTTGAAAAGAGCGGAAATATCAGCGGAGCAAGAATTGAAGAAATAATGCTCAGCAGTCTTTCAAAGGCTGTCAATGATTTGACAGGTCAGAGGTATGTTTCAATACAGCTTGAAGGACATGGACGTGAAAAAATCAGTGATATTCAGATTGACAGAACAGTTGGATGGTTTACAAATATTTATCCTGTTGTACTTGAAACAGATGATGATATGTATATAAATATCATAAATACCAAGGAAACAATGAGGAAAACAAATAAATGTAAACTTGGATACAGTTTTGTTAAGAATAACAATATCGAACCTGATATAGTATTTAATTATCTTGGTGAATTTACAAGTAAAGAAAGCTTTGATGATGAATATTTTGTTGGAATCAGTGTAGCTCCCGAAAATGACAATGCAAGACACATTAGTGTAAACGGACAGATTTTTGATGGAAAGCTGAGTATGGTTTTTGAAAGTCGTGGAGATAAATATACAAGTGAATTTGTGAAAATGCTTACAGAACGATTCAAAGTTAATTTGGAAGCAGAAGCAGAATTTTGTGCATCAAATGTTATCAACGATAAAACATCAACAGATTACGAAGTTTACGATTTATCAATCAACGAATTCGAAAGCCTGAAAAATTCACTTGAAGGAGAAGTTGAAAAAATCTATTCTCTCACGTCATTGCAGGAAGGTATGCTTTTCCACAATCTTGAAAATGAATCAACTACAAGTTATATTATTCAGAGCGTTTTCGCAATTCATAATTCTATTAATCTTGAGATTTTTGATGAAGCACTCAGATTGCTTTCAGAGAGATATGAAGTATTGAAAACTGCTATAATTTATGATGATATTCCAGAACCAAAGCAAGTAATATATAAAAGCAGAAAGCCCGAGTTTACAGTAAAGAAAATTGCCGATGAGAGCGAATTTGCATTATATGCGGAAACTGATTTGAAAAGAGGTTTCCGACTTGATAAGGATACGATGCTCAGAGTGGCTCTTTTAAAATGTGGAGAATGTTGTGAGATAGTATGGACAATACATCACATAATAACAGACGGTTGGTGTACAGAGTTATTGTTCAATAAGCTGATGGAGTATTACAACCGAATGTTATCAGGAAATTCAGAAGCAGCTGATATTGAAAATGAAATAAGGCGTGAAAAAGCAAATGAAGGGGAGTACAGTGACTATATAAGTTGGATAGGAAAACAGGGACTTGAAAAGGCAAAAGCTTATTGGAGTGAACTGCTCAGCGGATATGATAACAATGCCGAGATAGAATCGGTTGAAGTACCGGAAAAGACAGAGACACAGGTTGAAAGCGTTGTAAGTACTCTCGATTGGGAAAATACAACAAAGCTTGTGAATATAGCAGAAGAAACACAGAGTACTATTAATAATATAGCTGAAACGGCATGTGGAATCTTGCTTCAAAAGTATACTGGAACAAATGATGCTGTATTCGGTAAGGTGGTGTCAGGACGAAATGCACCTATTGAAGGCATCGATAAGATGGTCGGATTATTTATTAATACCATTCCGGTAAGAGTAACTGCTGATAGTGAAATGACAGTATCAGAACTTATCAGAAAACAGCAGAGACAGGGAATAGAGAGTACGGATTGTGATTATTGCCCACTTGCTGAAATACAAGGAATATCAGAGCGTGGAAAGGATCTTATAAAGGTATTGTTTATCTTTGAGAATTTTTCTTCAGGAACGCAAAAAGAAAACAACGCAATAA
>CALFMA010000518.1 GCA_937880065.1 uncultured Ruminococcus sp. | reverse complement strand
GTAACTCAAAAAGGAGGTGCCGACAAATGAAAATAAGCGGTATTAAATATCTCGCCAATCAAGGTATCGAGAATATCTGGAAAAACAAAATGATGGCATTTGCTACATTCTGCGTTCTCCTTATTTCTCTCCTCCTTGTAGGCTGCTCAGTTCTCTTTTACATCAATATGAACTCTATGATTCTCGGTCTGGGAAATCAGAATGAGGTTGCCGTTTACATTGAAGCGGATACGCCGCAGGAGCGTGTTGATGAAATCGGCGAACAGCTTAAAGTTATGGAAAATATAAGTTCTGTTACTTATATTTCTAAAAAAGAAGCTTATGAGCGTATGAAAAATCAGATTTCACAGGGCAAGGAAATTTTTGAATATATCGACGATTACCAGTTTATGCCCGACGGATTCAGCATTACAGTTGCAGATAACGAAAAGCTCCGTGCTACCGTTGATGCAATTACACGCATCGAAGATGTTCAAAGTGCTGATTCTTCACCACAGGTTGCGGAATTCCTCCGTGAACTCCGACGTGTGGTAACTCTTATTGCAGGTGCGGCTATTATCGCTCTTGCAGCAGTTTCTATGATTATGATTTCCAACACGACTAAAGCAAGCGTTTTTGCAAGACGTGAGGAAATTCAGATTATGAAATATGTTGGTGCAACAAACACATTTATCAGAACCCCTTTCTTCGTAGAGGGACTTGTTACTGGATTTTTCTCCGGGGCAGGTGCATATTTCATCACCTGGGCAATTTATCGTTCAGTATATGACATTCTTATGGCTCAAGGAATGCTTATAAATGCTTTCGGCGCAGGAAGTATCGTTCCCTTTGCAGATATTCGTCTGTATTGTGGACTTGCTTACCTCATTGTCGGCTCTCTTGTGGGAGCTTTCGGAAGCGTAGTCAGCACACGTAAGCATCTTGATGTATAAATCAGCATATATGCTGCCGAAAGGAGTAAATACCAATGTACAAGCTTAAATTCGTCCGAAAGGCTCTTACATTTCTGACTTGTTCTGCATTGACACTTGGAATTGCAACTTCCTATTCTGAAAACTACAATTCAGAAACAGCTAATGCGGCAAGAACTATTGGCGAAATTCAGGAACAAAGAAATGCCAATGCAAAGAAAATTCAGGAACTTGAAGAAAAAATCGGTGGTCTTGAAGGCGAGAAAAATTATGAAAAACAGCAGCAGGCTTATCTTGAGGAACAGATTGACATAATTCAGGAAAATATCAATCTTCTCAACGCTGAGCTTGAGGCTCTTAAAACTGATATCAGTACAACTGAAACGACTATCGCAACTCTTGAAACTGATATTGAAAATCAGCAGAAAACAATTGATGAGAGTATTGAGCTTTTCAAAAAGCGTCTTTGTATGATGTATACAAGCGGCAACGATACTTCTGCTTCAATCGTGCTTGGTTCTTCAAGCTTTTACGATATGATGTCAAGAGTTCATATGATTAACCGTATTGCGGAATATGACGATAAGCTCATTGACGAAATCGTTACTAAAATTGAAAACCTTGAAACTTCCAAAAAGGACATGGAAAGGGAAAAACTCAATCTTTCAATGAAGCTTGATGAGCAGAATAAGCGTAAAGAGGAAAAGGCTGCTGAAATTGAAGTTCTCAACGAGAAAATGCAGTATACACAGACTGAGATTGACCGTATTGCACGTGAACAGGCTGAACTTGAACGTGATAAGGCAGAGGTTGAGGCTGAACAGCTTCAGCTTCAGGCTGAGGAAGATGCATGGTACGCTGAAATCAAGCGTCAGCAGGAAGAAGCTCAGCGACTCTGGGAAGAGGAGCAAAGACGCAAGCAGGAGCAGCTTTTACAGCAACAGCAGCAGAATAACAACAGCGGCGGAAGTGCAAGCGTTCCTTCTGCACCGTCACGCCCTACTTATGTTCCTGTAACTCCCTCACAGAGCGGTTTTGCATGGCCTGCACCGGGATTCAGCTATATTTCAAGCTATTTCGGTCCTCGTTGGGGTAGAAATCACAACGGTATTGACGTTGGCGACAGCGGAATCATGGGCGGAACTTGTGTTGCAGCACAGTCCGGTACAGTTATCGGCGTTGTAAACTGCTGTACTCATAACTTTGCTAAGAATTACAGCTGCGGCTGCGGCGGCGGTTACGGAAACTATGTACTTATCTCCCATGACGGTACATATTCCACAATTTACGCTCATATGACATCTGCATGGGTTTCTGTAGGTCAGTATGTCAATCAGGGAGATGCTATCGGCTCTATCGGCTGTACAGGCCATTCCACAGGTGCACATCTCCACTTTGAGATACGTGTAAACGGCGTTGCACAGAATCCTCTTAACTATGTAGGTCCTTGATAATACTAATCCCTAAAACAACAGTAGACAAACATTTTAGGGATTAGTATAAAATTCCACATAACACCGCACATTAGTCTGTGCGGTGTTTGCTTGCTAAAGGAGAAAATATGAATAAAAAAATCAGCTTAGGACTTGCTCTTAGTCTTATTGCAGTATCAGTTGCCGTAACTTTTATCCTGACATCCTTTTTCTCACTCCAGAGCTTCAATACAAAAGTTGTTGACGTTAACGCAATATTCTGCCCTGCAAAGCCTTGACAGTATCGTGAGGGAATCTTATTTAGGCGAAATTGACGAGGATACGCTGGAAGCAGGAATTCTTAAAGGCTACGTTCAAGGTATTGACGACAAGTATTCACGTTACCTTACTGAGGAAGAATACCTTACAGAACAGAATGAAAATTCGGGTACTCTTGTAGGTCTTGGACTTACCCTTGATGAAGATGAAAGCGGATATATAAGAATTGCCGATATTTTAAGCAGTTCCCCTGCCGCTGACCTCGGTTTAGCTCAGAATGACCTGATAATCAAAATTGACGGTCTTGACGTAAAGGAAATGGGATTTACTGAGGCTGCCAATAATATGAAAGGTACTGAGGGTTCATCAATTTCCCTTACAATCCGCCGAAACGGAAAAGATACAGAGTATAAATTTACTCGCCGTGCAATCGTTGTAAACAGCGTTGAAAGTGAAATGCTTGGAAGTTTAATCGGATATATCAAGATAAACAGCTTCAAGGATAATACTCCGGAACAGTTTATTAATGCTCTTGAACGGCTTACCGCAAATGGTGCAAAATCCATTATTTTCGATGTAAGAGGAAATGCAGGAGGACTTGTTTCGGCACTTGAAGAATGCCTTGACCCCCTGCTTCCCGAGGGAATTATAGCAGCCTCGGAATACAAGGACGGTCACACGGAAACTCTCATTTATTCCGATGCATCTGAACTCAACATTCCTATGGCAATTCTTGTTGACAAGCATACAGCAAGTGCTGCGGAGCTTTTTGCCGCATCTCTCCGTGACTTCGGCAAGGCATCAATTGTAGGTGAGCAGACTTACGGAAAAGGCGTTATGCAGACAACCTATAAATTGGACGACGGCTCTTCGGTGAAATTCACGGTTGCAAAGTTCTTTTCAAAAAGCAAAACAGACTTCGACGGCGAGGGACTTAAACCCGACTACGAAATTAAACTCACAGAGCACGAGGCTAAATATTTGCCTCTGCTTAGTGATAAGGAAAATCCATATATTAAAAAGGCGGTAGAGTGGCTTGAAAAGCAAAAATAAAAAGATAATTCGCTATCTCGCTTTCGCATTTTCGCTTTTTATTATGATTT
>CALFMA010000517.1 GCA_937880065.1 uncultured Ruminococcus sp. | reverse complement strand
CATTTGACATTATCGCCCTCAGCACCGCAGTCGCCCGAAGCTACAATATCAGCCGCCACAGCAGTAAATGCAGGCATTTCAACGGCATTGTAAGGCATATAGCCTAAACTGTTTGCCGCAATCATCACAGCAGCAATGCTTGCAGCGGATTTTTTCAAATACTTCATAATATACGTCCTCTCATATGTATTATACAATTTGTTGTATATCTATATTATATACCGTACAGCAATTTTTGTCAATACTGCAACTTTAAACTTGACAAAATCCATAATATAAGCTATAATATTTACAATGTTGTGTATTCTTGAAAGGACGGTGAATGGTATTGTATAAGGAAAGGATTATTGCGTGGAGCTGCGGAATCGGAGCTTTTATGCTGGTTTTAATGGCAGGAAGAAGCTGTATGGGTACTCCGAAACCCATAAAAAATAATTCACAGCCTACGGGATATAATGTTGTAACTCCCACTAATAGCCAAGCTGCGGAAAGTACTGAGGAATTAACCGAACCCCTTACAATCGGCTATGATTTCTTTGGAAAGCCAATTTATGCAACTGAGCCGTCAACGGAAACTGCTCAGGGAGATAGTGAATCGGTACAGGAAGAAATTCCAGAAAATACTGATTTCACCGAAGCAACAGAGCCGACATTTCCACCGGGATTTGACGGCAATGACCACGGAAATAATCAGGAGGAAACAACTGCTGTTTCAACTGCCGTGGAAAATGTTTCCACAGAACCAACATTTCCACCGGGATTTGACGGTAACGACCACAGAGTTTATGATGATAACGGCAATGAGGTTGCTACAATTCCGTCAGATTTCGTAATAATATTTGATCAATGGAGGTAAACACAATGGTAATTATTGAAATGGAAAACGGAAAGAAGATTAAACTGGAGCTTTATCCCGAAATCGCTCCTATTTCCTGTGCGAACTTTGAAAGACTCGTTAAAGAGGGATTTTACGACGGACTTACATTCCACCGTGTAATCTCAGGATTTATGATTCAGGGCGGCTGCCCCAAGGGTAACGGCACAGGCGGCCCCGGCTGGAATATCAAGGGCGAATTCAGAGCAAATGGTATTCAGAACGACTTAAAGCACACAAGAGGAGTTCTCTCAATGGCTCGTGCTCAGCACCCCGATTCAGCAGGCTCACAGTTCTTCATTATGCACGATGACGCTCCATACCTTGACGGTCAGTATGCCGCTTTTGGCAAGGTTGTAGAGGGTATTGAGGTTGTTGATGAAATTGCAGAGCAGCCTAAGAATTACGCTGACTGCCCAATTACACCTCAGATTATGAAAAAGGTTACAATCGAATAAGGTAAAATTATGCTCTATATAGGATGTCATCTTTCTTATTCCAAGGGCTATGAAGCTATGGGCAGACAGGCTCTTGATATTGATGCAAATACATTTGCTTTTTTCACAAGAAATCCCCGTGGCGGAAGTGCAAAGGCAATTGATTCCGCTGATGCCAATGCTCTCGGTGAAATTCTGAAATCCAACAATTTCGGCAAATTAGTGGCTCATGCACCATACACAATGAACGCTTGTGCCGCCGATGAAAATATCAGGCGGTTTGCAAGAGAGGCTATGGCTGATGACCTTATCCGCATGGAAGCCACTCCAAATAATTACTACAATTTCCACCCCGGCTCCCATGTAAAACAGGGTACAGATGTGGGAATAAAGCTTATTACAGAGCAGCTCAATGAGTGCCTTACAGCGGAGCAGACTACAACTGTTCTCCTTGAAACTATGGCTGGCAAAGGCTCTGAAATGGGACGCTGCTTTGAGGAAATCCGTGCAATAATTGACGGTGTGGAGCTTGAAAATAAGCTTGGAGTATGCCTTGATACCTGCCACGTGTGGGACGGAGGATATGACATTGTCAATAATCTTGACGGAGTTTTAGAGGAATTTGACCGTGTAATCGGACTTCACAGGCTGAAAGCAATTCACCTCAATGACAGCCTTAATCCTATGGGAAGCCACAAGGACAGACACGCAAAAATCGGTGAGGGACAAATCGGAGCAGATGCGCTTATCCGAGTTATCAACCACCCGATGTTGAAAAACTTGCCCTTTATTCTTGAAACTCCCAATGACATTGAGGGTTACGCTAAGGAAATTAAATTCCTGCGTGAAAATTACAGCGAATAATTATAGCAAACGACAAAATCTTTTGGCGTTTGCTATTTGCCGATCCGCACGGAG
>CALFMA010000516.1 GCA_937880065.1 uncultured Ruminococcus sp. | reverse complement strand
AACATGGGCATTTATAACTGTTAATTGTTTCCATAAATTTATACCTCCTTATTCAAGTTATATAAAGTTTTATTATTAGGCTTTTATTCTGATTCCGTTTAAAATAGTTGTCAAAACCGGTTCAATACCGCTTGACCATTTATAATAAGGTGTTGCCGTCATTTGTCCGTTGAGCTGCAACTTATCACCACCGGCTTCCATTTTAATAGAGAAAAAAGCATAACCGCCGGTTTCAGTTGTAATATTCGGAGCACTGCGACGGAATCGGATACACTTTCCGTTTTCGGAATATTCAAGAATGCTTGCTGTGTCCTCTTTTGTTTTTTCAATCATATCTCCCATACCTTCTTCAAAGGATATAATAAACGACTCAAAACAGTCCGTAATAAATAAGGCTCTGATTTTTGCACATTCATCCTGATGGTACTTGAGTTTTGCCGGAATAGTAAGCGAAATTTTGTCAAACAAATCAATTGTCTTACATTTTGAAAAAATCATATCTGTACATCACCGCCTCTCATAAGCTATCCACAATACAAGCAATATAGGTTAAATCACATTCATTTTTTCACAAACCTCATTCTTAAAGCGCATTGAGTGCTGCAAGAAGATACTTAGCACCAACAGACGAGTAAAAGAATCCGTCTATTATGCCATCCTGCTTTGCCTTGGCAACCTCGTGGGCAATATTGGGTGCAGAGTTCTCGTCACACAAAAGAACTATTTTGCACCCCGGAACAGTTTTTCTCACTCTTTCAACATCTCTCATTCGATTTTCAAGTGTTGTTTCCGGAGTATAAGAAACTTCCATTAGCAGAATATCTGCTGACAACAATCTGCAATTATCATATTCTTCATTCTCCTTCTCGAATAAACAACGTTGCGGCATAAATTCTCCGCTTTCGAGCAAATTAAATGTCAGCATTTCTGCAAGCAAGCTGTTTTGAACACTCACTACTATCTTTTTCAATTACATTACCTCCTTACCTGATGAATATGGACAATTAATATGTAAACTAAATATGTATTTAGATACAATTCATGCAATTCTACAATATAATTATATAATTTTAGTTTTTCAGAAACATCGTACTAAAGTACATTTTTTTACAAAAAAATTACGCTACCTGTAAAATACAGATAGCGTAACCTGATTAATATTCAATTATTCCTGATGTTTATCATTAATAATAAGTCCGCATTCTCTTGCCCTGACTGCAAGCTCGGTGCGGTTTTTAAAGCCTGTTTTGTTTTTCATATTTGTTATGTGGCTTTTAACTGTTCTGACCGACATAAATAAGTGTTCTGCAATATCCGCATCAGTTTCACCTGCAACGAGTTCACGCAGAACCTCGAGTTCTCTGTCTGAAAGGTCAACGCTGAGTGCATCTCCGAAAACAAGCGTAGGCGTTGTGTCCGGATAAATATTTTCACCGGCAAAGGTTTTTTCTATAACAGTAATGATTTCTTCCGCTTTGGAGCTTTTATACCAAAAGCTGTCCACACCTACCTGACGTGCCCTGTCAATAAAACTGCATTCGGGCTGGCTGGTAATAATAACAATCTTAATATGAGGGAAATTCTTTTTGATTTTTTCTGCCGCATCAAGACCGCTTGCGTTCATAGCAGTACACACATCCATCAATATAAGGTCAATATTCTGCGACAAACAATAAACCTCTGCCATTGATGCACTTTCGATATTGCATACAAGCTCATATTCTTTATGTTCGTTAATATAAATCTCTAAAAGCTGACTCGCCATCGGATCATCTTCAACAATCATTATTCGCTTCATGGGGTTCTCCTTTCTTCGGTATAGAAATAATAAGTGCAAATTCAGGATTATGGCAGACTTTCATAATGCCGCCAATGCGTTCGGTTTTCTTTCTGAGAGCACCAAGACCTCCGCCTTCTGTAATTTCACTTTCAGGACGGGTTCCATTGTTTGTAAAAGATACCATATCCATATCGTGTTCTTCGGTAAAGGTTATATACATAGCATTTGCATCTGCGTGACGAACTGCATTGACTAAGGATTCCGCCGCCGCAAGTGCAAACAGATTGTTTGTTTCCTCTCGACTTGGAAGCTGTCCGTTTATTTCAATATCAACACCTGCAGTTTTTGCAGCTTTAATGAACATCTCAAAAGGTTCCTCTGACGGCTGTTCAATTTCCATACTAAGCATAGCAATATTCTTTTCCCAAATATCAAAAGGCACTTTTTCATCTCGTGTGGAATCTATGAGGTAATGCCTTGTAACAAGGAGTGCCTGACCAAGACTTCTGTGAATGTTTATTTTTGTTTCAAGGCGTTCTTTCGAACGTGTCAGTTCATCCACCTCTTCGCCGTATGCTACAAGTCTTGCGTTTATTGCCTTTAGTTCCTTGTTTTTCTCCTTAAGTTCATCGGTTAGCCTTTGCAGGTATGTAGTATCTGCAGCCGACACCTGAATTATGTTATCTATAACACTGTGAGCAAAACTCCAGACTCTTCCGTCAGGCAGTCTGAAAGACGGGTTTTCACCTGCCTGCAGGCAAACAACATCCTCTTTTACTTTGCACGAGCTTAATGCATCCCAGAATACATTTGCATTCTGAAGGTCTCTGCCTAAAATACTATGACAAAGCTCGTTCATAATATAATTTGCAAGAATAACTCTGCCGCTTTCATAAGCGAAGCATAACCCCGAGTCAAGCTTGTCTATACCTTCTTTTACCGACGACCTCGTAACAATATTGTGTCTTTTGTGCTTTTCCTTTAATATAACATATAAAACATACACAGTCATAAGTGTAATAAGTATAAGCGGGAAAACAACAGGCAAATCACAAAACCATCTGACAAAAGAGTTGACTGAAAGATTTTGTTTTGCTGTTTTTACATCTGCTGCATATATAAGAAGCATTGCGCTGCTTACGAAAACACAAAATACCCATGCTATTTTTCCTCTGTGCTTTCTTGCACTAAAAACAGGACTCATTGAAAGCACAATACCGCATAAAAGAGCAAAAATATACGCCATTATAAATACTTTACATATAGAGGGAATGCTACAATAGCTTATCATACGGCATCACCTCCGTCCGGCACATTAACATCAATGATAATATCCTCGTCCTGAACACTGCAGGAAAACTCACCGCAGTTTAAGGAAATTTCGCTTAAAATATCTTCGGATATTTCTTCTGTACAACCTATCTGCATACGCATTTTTATAACACCATCCCTGCAGGACAGATGAACAAGCATTGCAGATATAGTTTCCAAAAGCTTTTCAGTTACTTTTTCATAAAAATCATATACGCTGATAGTATTATCGAGGCTTACATTTCCCTCGCACTGAGAATTTAACGATGTATAAACCTCGTAAAGCTTTAGGTTATCAAGCGATTCACGCATTGAATATTCCAGTTCTTTAGCTGATATATATTCGTTATCCTCACCAAGCAATCTGAGATTTCCTCGTCTTTTGATATAAGAACCTATAACATTGATTTTTGAAAGGGATACACGTATTTTTTCAGAATCACTTCTTGCTGTTTCAATAAGCAATGCAATTTTCGTCAACTGTGATGCCACTTCGCTGGCAATACGGTCATAAAGACGGTGCTTTTCTTCAACCTTTGCCCGCTGTTCTTTCAGGTCCACTTCTGCCTTAAGAAGAACATTTTCGCCATCCAACTGTTCTTTTATCTCCTCGAGCTCATCCTTTAGCTCATTAAGTTGTGTTACATCATCTTCCCACACAACACGACCGGCACTGATTGGTGCAGAACGAAGAATAAAGTTTCCCCGGTTAAGTTCTCCCTTTTCCGTTTCACGCATTATTGCTTCGGTTACAAACTTGGCACCATCCGAGGTATAATGCGGAGCGTAAAAGTCGTCCACAATTATCATCGGAACAGTAGTTTTCTGAAAAATCTCACTATAATACTCGTTTGATGGAATCAGTCCGATTTGTATTGCGCTCTCAAGAAGCAATGCAATAATAATACAGTCAACAACCGTCAGGTCACAATTTACAATACGAAAACAATATAAAGTCCAAAATATAATTGCTCCTATCATTACCAAAAGAGGTAGTGACTGCACTTTTTTACTCACGGGTATACGGCTTTTTTTCAAAAGTGTGACGATGAATATTAGTCCAAACAAACAAAACCACGCCATGATAATATAATAAAGAGGACCGTATGTATAAACCGAATTAAAATTTTCAATACCTTCAGGAAATGAAAATGCCAGGTTATGTATATCATTTGTAAAAACACCCAAAACGAGAAAAACAGCAACAATATATAATCCCTGCATAATTTTGGGTGCATGGTAACTTTCCGGCTTACCTACATAATTCATTATAAAAACTCCCTGCAAGGGAATGAATACCATTGGAATATAGTAACAATACCAAAGATAACGGGCAATTGTTTCTGTATTGCTTATGCAAAAATCATATTTTATAATTTTGACAAATAACCACACAATCATCATTATTGCAACACTGCCAAGAAGCTTTCGGATACCCGGCTTTACAACTCGATGCATAAGCGTCTTAAACCATGTTGCAAGAAGCATAATATGTATCATATTACGTAAGGTAATTGCAAATGTGCTTAAAAAAGCATTGTCGTATACTTTAATATGCCATCTTAAAACATAGGCAATCACAAGAAAAAAGGCAACAATTAAAGAACTGTTTATAATCTTTCTGTCATTTCTAAGCACATTTTTCACCTCCCAAATTGTATTATATGCTTTGAAAGTTCTAATTCCCCACATAATTTCTGTATTTATATACAAAAATCCATATATATCATACCACAAAAGCACCAAAAAATCAATCGTAATACCCAACAAAGTTATTCGCAGGTTTTATTGCTACCTCCACAACGAGGACAATTACTTTTACAAGCTTATATCTTCAAGTTTACTCTGCAAATTCCCGACGCAACCTCACGTTCTAAAATAGTATCGGGTATTTTTGATAACCATTTTTTACTGAAATTTGTATTACTGTAATAGCAGTCAAAGTTTGCAACGGGCAGATGTACCCTATCGTTGTTATCTCTTTTGTTTGCAATGCAGAAGCAAATCACGTCTGAAACCACATCATAAGGTACACCTTTTAAATCCATACTTTCAAGCTTAAAAAACATTGTATCGGTTTTGCTTGGTGTGGTA
>CALFMA010000515.1 GCA_937880065.1 uncultured Ruminococcus sp. | reverse complement strand
TTTACGAGTTGCACATGCAGGGTCATAAGAAAATCCCATAGAGTCAACTGTTACGGTTGTACCGGCATTCTGACCTGAATAGTCCCACATAGAAAGTTTAACTTGCTTAACTGTAAAACCATCATCTATCATATTGTCAAGGAACCTAAGAGATGTACCACCTTTTGAAACTCTAAAGTTTGAAAGAGGAATACGAATAAAGCCTTTATAACCAATCAAATCTTCATGTCCAACTGAGCAAATACCTTTTTTACTTGCATCATTATCAAAGAATGTGTTGTTTTCATCAAGAGTTGTAGGCTTCAATTTAATCTCTTTCCACTCACCTGTTTCTTCATCAAGCTTTTTACCATAGAAATAAGTAATACTTCCTGCTTCAAGCTCCTGAAGGGTAATTGACGAGGAATCGTCCATAAATCCTGTAACATAGACTGTGAGTGCCGTAGCAACAACAGTACCTGTTATAATGATAATGAGGAAAAGAGAGAGAAGTGTTACAGCAATGCAAGCGAAAAGTTTTTTCAGAATAAAGAGGAAAATATTCCTTTTTTTCTTTTTCTTCTTTTTCTTTTTGGGGGCTTGTCTGACAGGCTGTCTGTCGTAATATTCATTCTGTCTGACAGCGTCATTTTCACGGTTATAATTAGCCATTTTGTCTATCGGCACGTAATTTCCGCACCGTTCTCCTTTCAATGTAATGTCGTAAATCTATACATCTTATATTATACCACAAAAAATCTCATTTGTTAATACCATAAAAGGGAATTTTTTTATTTTTGTATAATTTAGCAAAAATCGGGCAGATTAATAGTAAAAATTCAGCAAAGGAGCAATTTTTATGACTGCATCACAAAAGAAAATCTACCTTATTATAATGACAGCTATTACGGTATCGGGATTTATAATTATCTGCACTCTCGGTCAGTCCATTCACAGAGAGCGAATGGCGGCAAAGCTGTCGGATATTGCCGCTGCCGAACCTGCGGTAATCAGCGTAATCACGGAGTATAACGGCAGGATTGGAGTATTCCGTGAGGGAAGTTCAAAGCCTTACCGTATAATTGACTATGATTTTTCTCTGCTGTCGGATTACGACAAAGAGCATCTGAAACAGGGAATAATTATCGAGTCTGACCGTGAATTACAGCAGTTTATTGAGGATATTGCGTCATAGGGGCGATTATTTCTTTGCAGGTTTCTTTTTCTTCTTTTTTCTGACGGAATAGCCGAAATCCCCTAATTTGCGTCCGAGGGCGAAATATTCACCGTGGGCATATGCCGCAAGTCCGCATTGCTGCAAATTCAGTTTACCCTTGCTGTCGATGAATTTTTCGTCAACGTCAATTCCTACAATTTCCGCCAAAAACATTGTATGACTTCCAAGAAGTTTGCTTTCGGTTACACGACATTCAAGGCTTACGGGACATTCCTCAATAATGGGGGCGGAAACCTTTTGAGCAGGTACGGGAGTAAAGCCGCATTTTGCGAATTTATCAATATCCTTTCCGCTTTTTACGCCGCAGCAATCAACTTCTTTCACCATAGCAGAGGTGGTGAGGTTGATTACAAATTCACCCGATTTCATAATCATATCGTGGGAAAATCTTTCGGGGCGAACTGAAATATATGTCATGGGCGGTCTTGTGCAGACAATTCCTGTCCAGCCGATAGTGAGAACATTGGGTTTATCCATAGTTCCGCAGGTTACAAGGGCGGCAGGCACAGGAGCGAGAAGTGCGCTGCCTTTCCAGAATTGTTTTGCCATATCAAATCTCCTTTTCTAAAAGTATATCATTTATTATACCATAAATTAACCGGTTTTTCAACATATAATGCTAAAAAATAATGACCTGTTCCGACAGATTTTTTTCATAGCATATGATATAATATTTCAAAAAGATAAAGGAGAAAACAAAATGAAAGTAAATATAACATCAGAAAACGGCACGGCTGTGGCTGTTTTAAACGGAGAAATTGACCACCATACCGCCCGTTCCCTGCGTTCGGAAATTGACCGATTTGTGATAACAATGCAGCCTGAACGGCTTGCAATGGATTTCACAGGGATTACCTTTATGGACAGTTCGGGAATCGGACTTATAATCGGCAGGTACAAGCTTATGAAAGAATGGGGCGGACAGCTTGAAATCCGTGGTACACAGCCATATATCCGCCGTGTGCTGAAATTGTCGGGCATTGAAAGAATTGTAAAAATTGTGTGAGGTGTAAAAAATGGAAATTTTAAACGAGATGAAAATTATTCTGCCCTCTCATTCTGTGAATGAGGGAGCAGCAAGAGCCGCTGTATCGTCATTTCTGATACAGGCAGACCCAACAGTTGAGGAGTTGTCGGATATTCGTACAGCCGTTTCCGAGGCGGTGACAAATGCCATAGTTCACGGCTACAGAGGAACTATGGGCAATATTGAAATTACGGTGCGGCTTCTTGAAAATCGGGAAATCTACATAAAAATCAAGGACAGGGGATGCGGCATAGCTGACGTAAAACAGGCAATGGAGCCGCTTTTCACCACAGCTCCCGAAGAAGAACGGTCAGGACTGGGATTTTCGGTTATGGAGAGTTTCACGGATAAGCTGAGAGTTACCAGCAAGGGCGGAAAGGGTACAACTGTGACAATGCGGAAAAGGCTGGGCGGCAATGGGAAGTGTTAAAGCTGAGGAAAATCTCGGACTTGTCCACCTTTGTGCCAATCGTTTCCGTGGCAGGGGGATTGAGTATGACGATTTGTATTCCGCAGGCTGTCTTGGACTTCTAAAAGCCGTAAAGGCATTTGACAGCGACAGGGGAGTGAAATTCTCAACCTATGCCGTTCCCGTGATTTTAGGGGAAATCAAGCGGCTTTTCCGTGACGGCGGCACGGTAAAAGTCAGCCGCAGTCTTAAAGAATTATCCATGAAATTGCAAAAAGTGTGTTCGGAGTTTATGCTCCGTGAGGGGAGAGAGCCTGCAATCAGCGAATTATCGGAGATTGTGGGAGTCTGTGAGGCTGATATTGCAGAGGCATTGTGTGCATCACAGCCTCTTGTTTCCCTCACCTCAGCCGATGATGAGGGAGGGCAGACGGATATTCCCGTTGAGGCACATGATGAGCAGATTCTGGATTTGCTTGCATTGCGGCAGATTATGAAAGCCCTGCCCGAAAATGACCGTATGCTGCTGGAATTACGGTATTTCAGGAATATGACGCAGTCAGCGGCGGCAAAAATTCTCGGAATGACGCAGGTGCAGGTATCAAGGCGTGAAAAAAAGCTCCTTACGGAAATGCGTAAAGAGCTTTTGAGTTAAGCTGTTGATAGTAAATTAATTTACAGAAGTTGATTATTTGTCGAAAATCTAATATTAAAATTTTTCAAATTCAATTACAGGATCACCTTTTTTTCGTAGTTCAAAATCCGTGACAAATATTTTGTCATCAAGAATGTATACCTTGCAGTACGTCGAGGCAAGTGCTTTTTCAGGTTTTTTAC
>CALFMA010000514.1 GCA_937880065.1 uncultured Ruminococcus sp. | reverse complement strand
AATTCTTGTGATAATCCAGCGTCATAGGGTGGCTGACAATCTCCATGCCGTCATCAAGTGAACCGTCTGATTTAATGTAGATATGCTCACCGTCCTCATTGCCAATATCAAGGATTTCTCTTGCATTGTCGCTGTCCTTGCCTGCTCCGTCAATTTCAAGCTCAACGCCGAAATATCTCGAATTATCGCCGTAAAACACAGGTTCAGGCTTGTAACCATATTCCTTAATTGCACTATTTTCATTGGCTATGTCATGGTAACATTCAGAACAGTAGTCAGAATTGTTGTAGTGGTATGCATCATCTACATGTACCAATGCGTCACAGGTTTCACAGCGTGTGTAATAATTATCGTAACAGTAGCGGCAAAGATTCGTATATTCGTCACCGTAAGCGTCAGAGTCAAATATAGTAGCTCCGCATCTGTCACAAGTACAGCAGTAGCGTTCCACGCAGTCTGAACAGACGATTTGTCCATTGACCATGCTATAGTCATCATCAGTGATTTCATTTCCGCAATGGGAACAATTTAATTTTTCTTCCATTTTGATTTCCTCCATAAAATAAGCAGGGACACGGAAAAACCGTGTCCCTTTGTCGTTCAATATTCTTCTGCAAGCAGCATTGTTGAGTGGTCGCCATCGTCGATTATGTAAATCTTTTCGGCTATCGGTTTTTCCGACGGAATAAGATATTCCATTTTGTGCTCGGGATTTTCTGACGTATGGGTGATTCTCTGCATTTCTCCAGACGGTTCGAGTTTAAAGACCTGCAAGTAATCTCGTTCCGCAGGCAATTCATCAACACAATTCCAAAGGAATAACTGCAATTCAAGGGGAACTGCTGAATCTATGCCACAGGTCAGATAGCGGTTGTTGTTGAACATTTTCGTTCGCTCCTTTCTCAGTTTGTTATGTTCCTATGTTCCTATCGTTGCACACGATAGTGCATACCATAGCACTATAATTATATATAACTGAAGAAGGGGACTTTACCAAAATAATTCCCCACAGGGCACTGCACCCTGTGGTATCTTAGAGAAAGATAGGGCTGATACAAGGGAAGAACATTCGGAAAATACACAGTGTAACCGAATGTCTGCTGAATACGATGCCCTTACTGTTCAAAGTATTTCTCCTCGTATTCAGCGTATCTGCAAAAATCAAATCTCAAAAATAATTTTCTGTCGCTATCTTGTTGTCGTTATCTTGAATTATCGGCAGATTTCAAGCGTTATCTGCTAAGCTGTTATATATATGTTGTATTTTATTATGTTAAATTGTACTTTAAACTATTATATAAATCGATTCAAAGGAGGAATAGATTTATATGTTTAAAGAATATGACATATCATTTTATGGTAAAAGATACAAGGAAAAGCCAACAGGCAAAGAGATAGGGGAGATAAGCAGAAAGCTTACAGCTAATAGACTATCTTATGATTTCATCGCTAAACGTGTAGGAGAAAATGGATGTGTTTTTGATCCTAAGGTTTATAACGGTACAAGAAAAAGCGATAATTTTGCAGCACAACAGTTATTTGTAATTGATATAGATGAGAATGGAACTTTTGTTGATATGAAGATGAGGGCAGAAAAATACAATCTGCCCTTGCTTTTTGCATATAGAACAGCTTCATGGAAGCCTGACAGTGATAAATTCAGATTGGTTTTTGCTATGGATAAGGTAATAACTAACGCTGATACAGCAAAAATAATAACTGCAATGTTTATGCGTATTTTCAATGAATGTGATAAAAGCTGCGGAGACCTTGCAAGAATGTTTTTTGGCAGTACTAAAGGACTTTATTATCTTGCAGATGAACCAAGAGAAATAAGCATACAGAGTCTGATAATAGCATTTAACAGCTATATGTATGATAAATATGGTGAATCTCATTATACAAGAGAAATTGCAAAGTTCTATAATGAAGGTGATAAGCGTTTTTGTGTGGAAACAAACGGAAAATTGCCTGTTTTTTCTTATAATGAAAATGGTTCACCAGTAATAAAAACAACTGCAAAAACGACTATATGCAATAAAATAGAAGTGAAAGAGAAACGTGAACGCAGACAGACTACAAAAGTTGATTTTACTGAACTTGAAAAGCAATGCAAGCTGTACAGCGACTTTGTTAATGGAAAGGAATATTACTATTACAGGGAATTATTCCATATAGCAACAAATCTTGTGAATATGGATAAGGGGAAAGCTGAATTTATGCGTATTCTTGAATCTGATAAGAATAGGGATAAAGAATCATATCATAACAGAAGCTGGAAGCCGATACTTAATACTATTATAGATATGGGCTACAAACCTCAATCCTGTGATAAATGTCCCCATTGTAATGATTGTCTGCACTATAAGAATATGATATTGACAGTAGCTCCCGGATATTGCGGAATAAAGCCAATAGAGAAAAAGGAGTATTGTTCATTGGAAGAAGCGGAAGAAAGCCTTTCAGAAAACTTCCAGGCTGCCCTTAATTCACAACAAAATGTTTTGAAGCTGATAAAAGCACAGACTGGACTTGGAAAGACAAATATATATCTGAATTATCTTAAATATGCAGAGGAAAATTTTATTATAGCTGTACCAACTCACAATCTTGCAAGGGAGATATATGCAAAGGCATTAAAAATAGGAGTGAAAAATATACGTATAGTACCTGAATTGCCTGTCCTCTCTGATTCATTGACCCAATGCATTAAACATATATACAGCATTGGTGCAGGAGAAATAGGATTGGAAACACTTCGCAATATATATGATAACAATCAATGTGAAGAATCTGACCGTATGCAACTTAAAGCGTTTTTCAACAGTCTGGATGAGTCAGTTGAATACAGCGGTCATATAATAATGACTCATGAGAGATTTTTGTGTATGAACAGGAATGCAGAATTGCTGACTAACCACAGAGTAATAATAGATGAGGATATTCTGCGTTCTGTTTATTCTGCTGTAATTGTGGATAATAATGATATACGAAATGCTCTTAATAAAAATATATTCAGTACAAAAACAAGAGAAAGAATGAATTCAATCCTTGCTACAGAAGGATATCAGAGGTATGACACATCGGCAGGATTATCAGTCAATACAGATGTAATCAAGTCACTTGGAAATATAAATACGAATATATTGGATTTACTGCAAGCAAAGGTTCTTATGAACGACGGTGAGACAACTACATATATCAAGCAAAGAAGATTTCCAAGCAATACAGCTATTATAATGTCAGCTACGGCAAATGCATGTATATATAAATGGCTGTTTAATATGAATGTAGAAGAATATATCTGTAAGGCAGCAAAATATATGGGAAGAATAGAACAATATACCAACAGTTCATACAGCAGATATGCTTTAACAGCGGGTAAGGATTCTGAACAGCTTATGAAAGAAATACATAATATCACTGATAATAACAAAATAATAACCTTCAAATGTATAGAACAGGAATTTAATACGGAATATCACTTCGGAGGAATAGAAGGTCTTAACTGTCTTGAGGGAAAAGATATATCAGTTATAGGTTTGCCAAATGTAGATGAGAAAGTATACAGACTTTACGGTATGCTTATGGGTATAGACTACAAAGAAAGCAATTTGAAAAATATAAAGGTGCAATACAACGGGTTTGAGTTCTATATCAATACATTTATGGATCATCGCCTTCAAACCATTCAGATGTGGATATTGAGTTCGTTATTGGAACAAGCTGTAGGAAGAGCAAGACTTCTACGACATAATTGTACTGTAAAAGTATTTGCAAGATTTCCCATAGAACAGGCTGTTGTGATATAAAAATGATCACGAATTGCTGGAAACTATCCTGTGACGTTGAATGAGGAAAATTCTATGGTGATTTTTGCGAAAAGCTTTATAATATATAAAGGTTTTTGCATTTTTCACCAAAACTCAGGAATCACACACAACCTTCCAGTAATTCGTGATCGGAAAATAAATTCTTTTTATTTGATTTTGCCGCAGTAAAATATTTATTAATGCCATTCCTGCTCCGGGGTGTGCATTTTGCGAGACCGCAGGCAGAGCAAAATGCGAGGGGCATGCCCCTCAAGGAGGTGTGGAGGAACCGGTTCCTCCACTTTGCATCAATAGCTAATTTTAAATAATAAAATATATAACAATATATTAAATGAAAGATTGGAGGAATCGATTATGACAAATGATAACAGCATTATGAAATTTGAAGAAGTAATGGCATATCTGGATATTGGTAAAAGTACCTTATATACCTTACTCAGAAACGGTGATATACAATCCTTTAAAATCGGTAAAACCTGGAAAATCCCAAGAAAAGCTGTTGAGGATTATGTTCAGAAATCTATCAGCCGTAAATGAAACTAATCGTAATATAGCAAATCCTCTGTTGGAGAATGTATCCAACAGAGGATCTATTTCAGAAATGCTGATTAGGAGTTTGCAAAAACTGCATTATGTTTTCCACAGGATTGAGCTGTAAAGAATTATGAACGACACCAGTCCTTAAACCAGTTTACTACATCAGATTCTTCATCATTCTGATAAAATGAATATGTGTCATTAAATGTGAACCCGCTGATATTTGTTACTGCATTTTTGTCTATAATATAAATATATCTTCTGTACATCATATCAGGTGTTGCTATTTCAGGCTTTTTTGATACAGTAGAAACATCAATATCCGTGCCATTTATGGAAATATCATCAATAATGGAATAGCTGTTTCCGGCAGTACAGATACCATAAATGATAACAAGCGACTTATCATTGAAAGCATTGTCATCTATATCTTCTAATGAAATCTCATCTGCTGAAACATCTTCGTTTTCTTGGATTATATCAAGCAGATCACTTTCCGAGTGTGCTATATAGCCCGTCCACTTTGTATGATTGTCACCATTGGTTCTTATATCTGCAACACTCTGAAATTTAGGGGTTTTTAGAGATGCCCTCAAAATAATAATACTTGAAATGTTCAATATTTATTATTGAAAATAGCGGTGTGATGTGGTATAATAAAACAAAGTGGACAGAACGATAAACTAAATAGGAATTTGAAAATGAGGGGGTGTTCTATGGAATTTATTTTATTAATTAGCGGACTTTTATTTTGTATTTCGTTTGTTATTTTCATATTTTTAAAATCATACATTGATAACAAAAAAGAAAAAAAGCTCATGACAGAGATATTTATGAAATATGGAGTAAAAACAAATGCCAAAATATCTTACTTTATTGAAAATCATACCTATGGAAGATATATTCCGGGTAAATATAATTATTACATAAGCTTTGAATATAACAGCACTAAGTGCGGAGCTTTGACTTGCAGTTATGTGTTACCGACTAATAATCCCAAAAGTAAAGAATATCTGAAGTGTGATGAAATACCTATTATATACATTCCTGCACATTTAGATTATTATAACGGATTGATAAGTCGCAAAGAGTTTTTCAATTATATCGGGCATAAACTTCGTCTTGGAAATGATCAATGGTTGGTTATATTTGCAGAAGATATCAGCTTTTTTACGAATTTAGACGATTTTTGATGATGTGTTTTCCATTCATCTTATGAAGCGATAATTTGAAGGAGTGATTTAATGAATGATGAGATTAAAAAATATATTCAGGAACACAAAGTTTTAAAATCAAACACCCTGATATTTCGAGATTGGGAAGAATTTCTTCATAAGCTTTATCTTAATAATGGTCGTATTGAAATGATTATTTGGTATGAGTATTGTCGGATAAATGAGCAGCAAATAGGAATGGGCGGATATAAAGATACATTAAATCACGGATATATGTGGGCTGAAACTCACTTTTATAAGACAGATATACAAGACAAATCTTTAAATGAGATTATTGAATATATCAATCAAATGAGAGATAAATATTCGCGCTATAATTTATATCCCGAATTTTATTTGTGCTAATTTCGATTTATACCTTTATTCACCAACAGCGAAAGGAGTAGAACAAAAATGCTTCTGAAAAAGCTAATATCCGCAATAACAGCGGCAATCTGCCTTGCTGTATGCAGTACATCTGCAATACCCACAACAGCGACAGAGGAACATATAACGCAAGTTAACGGTACATTTATACAGCCGTGGCTGTATGCCACATATGACGATGAACGCTGGGATGCCGAAATGCAGATAATGAAAGAAATAGGCATAGAATATCTGATTATGGGCGATGTTGCAAATCATAACGCAGATGGCACATGGACTGTTTATTATCCCTCGGAGATTGACTATCTCAGGGATTATTTTGCCTACGATGCCCTTGAAAAGCTGTTTTATTACTGCGATAAATACGATATAAAGCTGTATCTTGGCATGGGACTTGATACTGCATGGAACAGCGATATTGCCTCCGCAGAGGGCAGAGCCGCCAACAGGGAATATATGCATAAATGCAACGAAATCACAACGGAGCTTTACAACAAATATAAATCTCGTTACCCTGATACATATTACGGCTTTTACTTTGTTACAGAGCTGTACAACACCATATATATGGACACAGATACAGGAATTGACGCATATGCAGAGGGACTTGACGAGATGTTCACAATGGTCATCGACAACTGCAATAAGCTTAATCCAGATATGCCGTTGCTTTTCAGCCCTTATGTAAATATATTCGGATATGGCTATGCAAGTATAAATTCCGATAGATTTACAGAATACTATACAGAAGTTCTGAGCCGTATTCCATTCCGTGACGGCGATATGATATGCCCACAGGACAGCTGCGGAGCAGGCGGATGCAATAACTCACACCTTGAAGAATGGATAAAGGCATACAGAAATGCCGTTGACCGTTCAAATGAAATCCGAGGAACAAAGCTTCTTCTCGGCACAAATGCAGAGCAGTTTATTTCTCCCGATGCCACAAGAATGACAAATCCGCACGGTGTGTCATACGTAGGCACACAGACTGTAGATGATTTTACAGAAAGCCTTGAAATTGCTCGTCCCTACGTGGATTCCTTGTTCTGTTTTGCCTATCCGCATCACTATTCGCCATATAACGCTATGCCCGAATTTCACGAGAATTTCATGCATTATCTTGAAACAGGGGACATTGAAAAAGAACCTCCAACTCCTCCAACAGCTGTGAAAACAGAGATTGTAACAGCTGAAAATGCACCACATCTGAAATTTTCAATTTACGGAATGGCAGATAATACAGCAGTTGCACAGACTAATATCTATAAAAACGGAAAGCTTTATGATTACCTTGTAGCAGGAGTAAAAACAGGCGGCTCAGGCTCTAATACAACGCAAAATCAATGGATTGATTACGAATTTGACCTCAATGGTGAATCTGCTGTGTATGAATTTGAGTGTATTGACGTATGCGGAAATATTTCGCAAAAAAGCAGTTATAAGGTAACTCCCGATAATACAAATAACCTTGCAGATGAAAATTCAAACAATGCAGAAAAGTCTGTGAACTGGGAGTTTACAGACCTTGACCATATTGAATATACCGTATCAGGAAATAGTATCAGAATAACTGGCTTTGACAATACCGTGGAAAGCCTTGTTATTCCCGATAAAATAGAGGGCTTGCCAGTTACAGTAATTGATTGGTATGCCTTTGAGAATTGCTATAATCTGAAATCGGTTACAATTCCCGATACAGTTACCCATATCAGCCGATTTGCTTTTGCTCATTGTACAGCACTTGAAACTGTAAATATGCCGAAATCATTGTATTCGATTGAACAGTATGCATTTTTTAATTGTCCGAAGCTGAAAGGTATAAATCTACCTGAAAATCTTGCAGTTATCGAACAAAGAGCGTTCAGCGGCTGTAAATCTATAACAGAGATTACAATTCCAAAAGCTTGCACAAGCGTAGGGGAGTATGCTTTTCTGAATTGCGATTCATTGAATACAATTACTGTAAACGGCGAAAATACGATATTTGATACTCGTTCAATTGGTTATAGCTATAACAATGGCTATGGCATAAAAAGCGGATTTTCAATTGATTCCGCCAACGGTACAGCGGTTGAATATGCGAAAGAAAATAATATCCGTCTAAAATCAAATTTTATCAAAGGCGATGTAAATGCAGACAGCCAATTTACCATAGCTGACCTTGTAATGCTTGAAAAATTTCTACTTGGTGCAGGAACACTAACAGATTGGCAGGCAGGGGATTTGTGCAATGACGGAAAAATTGATGTTTTTGATATGATTAAAATGAGGAAAATGATTGTTGAAACTATTTAATTGTAAATTTGATTATGTTTGATGACAACAAGAATGACATAGATATGCCCTTAAGTGTTATGATGGCGATTTTGTTTGTGGAACTTTTTTTCAGCCTGATAACAGAGATGATGAACCATATATACGAATAGCAACAGGAAATTATTTGACGGACCTGGAGAAATTTGGGCGTGATGAAGCTTTAGCCTTAATATTAGAAACTATTTCACATGAACTGACACATTATTTTCAGTGGATAAACAATATAAAACTAACTGAAATTGGTTATGAACGGCAAGCATCTGCCTATTCAGGTTACATATTAGATGAATATGCAGATGTGGTTGATAGTCCTTATTATTTGCATAACAAACAACGGCAGCCCGAAATTGGGCTGCCGTTAAATAATATGACTAATACTATATCGTTTTTATAAATTTTGTGAAAGCATTCTTTCCCTCATCATTTCTCTTGAACACCCCGGCATCCTCAAGTACTTTGAGGAACACCTTACCAATCTCCTGTTCCAGAATCACCCTCGCATTTTCCTTACAGAAATCAGGGTATCGTTTCAGGATTTCCTCCGCCCATTCTGCATGGTGTGTGAGTTCGGGACAGGCATAGAGATTCTCGCCATTCAGCATTGCATCTTCCAGCAATGAAATTTCCTTTGCAAGTCTTGCAGGAAGTACGGCAAGTCCCATGACTTCAATCAAACCTATATTCTCTTTCTTGATATGATGAAGTAACGGATTGGGGTGGAATACACCTAATCTTTAACCCACGCAAATCAATTTTCAAAACCTTGACAGACATGGTATAATAGAATTATGAAAAATAACGGAATAACAGAGTATTTTGAGGAAGTAGAAACAGAAGAAGAGTATAATGGCTATTTTTGCAGTATACCAGAAATCATAACAATAGCAATACTGGGAAGCATGTGTGGACTGAAAAACGTCAGTCAGATACACCAGTGGGCATCAAATGACAGAGTAAGCGAGTTTTTAAGGGAGAAATTCGGAATCAATCATGTGCCTTGCTATTATTGGATTTTGTGTATGCTGAAAATGATAAAAACAGAAACGCTCAATCGGTGCTTTGCAAATTGGGTGTATTCCTTTATGCCCGAAAATGCAAAGGATATGACGATTTCACTTGATGGAAAAACAATATGTTCTACGAATAGAATAGAGAAGATAGAAAGTCCACTTCATATAATCAGTGCACAAATTTCAGAGTTGGGATTGACGCTTGCACAGTGCAGTACAGATGATAAAAGTAATGAGATTCCAGCAGTACAGGAATTACTGAAAACACTGAATATCAAAGGGCATGTAGTAGTCGCAGATGCTTTGAATTGTCAAAAAGAAACAGCATCAATTATTGTAAAACAAGAAGCAGATTATTTGCTGTGTGTGAAAGACAATCATCCTGTTTTAAAGAAAGACATTGAAGATTATGTGCAGGACAGTATGCTTCAAAATACAATGAGCTTCATATCAAAAACAGAGAAGAATTATGGGAGAATAGAAACAAGAACTGCCTATGTTACGTCACAGATAGAATGGCTTGAGCAAAGAAAGGAATGGAAGAACCTTTGCTGCATCGGTGCTATTCACACAGAGTTTGATACGAAAAAAAGGAAAATCAAGTGAATGGCATTATTATATTTCAAGCCGCAAACTGACTGCCGAGCAACTTCTTCATCATGCACGCATGGAATGGTCGGTTGAGTCCATGCACTGGCTGCTTGATGTTCACTTTGAAGAAGATTGGTGTCTGGTAGAAGATAAAGCTGTTCAGCAACATCTCAATATGTTCCGTAAAGCTGCTATTTATCTTATTAAACTCTTCAAAGAACGCACTAAAACCAAACGTGCCATTTCCAATATTATGCTTGACTGCCTTATCGATTTCAATTGTATTGTGAGAGTCGTTGGGGAAAATTGATTTGCGTGTCTTTAACCTCTAATCTATTGAAATTTGCGGTGGAGTATGATATAATATAGGAAAAGATTCTCTCAGGGAGATGTAGCATATGATATGCCGCTTAACCTGACAGAATTGGAAAAAATCGGAATGATTAAAGAAGTGCCTAAAGATCAATATTAAGCGAGGTAATGGCGATGGCGAAGACGATGACGAAAAAAGAACTGTTAGAGTGGTATTACTCAATACCCAAAAGAGGGCTGCTCGATTACATAGAGGCAGATGACGCAAATGTTTGGCAATTGTATGTGGATGGCGAATGGCGAAATAGACTTTATGTTTGGACTCTCATTTTTGATGGACAAAAGTGGAAATATGCAGAGACAGATGACGAACGAGGATATGTTTGTCATTTAAAAACATTTGAAACAGAATCTGCTGCAGTTGAGTACATAAAAAAAGATTTTAGAATAACGTATTTAGGCACACAATGCAAAAGCGAAATCGGCGCGAGACAAGAACTGCTTTACTGGTTTGTTCAAAAAGAGTTTGGGTACCCGGAAGAAAGAGCTGTTGCAATCGTCGATCAAATAGCGAAACACACTGATGTATTGAAAGAATTTTTCAATTATGCCTGGATGGGAGATTTTTGCAAGGAAGATAAGCCAAAGAATCAAGTTTGCGGATATACGGCTGAAATTCTGACCAAAGAGTACAATCTGTCTCCCCTTGAAGTATACAGCTATTTAGTGTATTTCATCGAAGACCCGGAGCGTGCAGAGGCTGATTTGAAAGCCGGTTTGCCGCCGAAGGCTTTATCTGAGATTTGAAAAATTGATGGACCAAGAGGAGATACAAGGAAATGAAATGAAAGTTCCCGAAGAAGTACGTGAAAATGCTAATGTGGTACTCAACGATATACTATTGGGAAAAATCACATTGCCTTAAAGAAATTTACTCGTATTGATGAATATGCATTACATAGCCGTTTGTGACTAACAATCACAGACGGCTTTTCTTATACCCAAAACAAGAAAGGAGTTGGTCAGATGATCCGAGTATTCGACGCTTTTTCGGGCTTTACATATTGAAATTCAAGGCAATATGTGATATAATATAGGAGGTTGGACAGACCGAAAAATTAGAATTAAGGAGATAATATAATGACTGCTTCAAAGAAGAAGAAAGTAAAAAAGATACTGCTGATATTTCTTGTTATAGTAGCTATATTCTTATTGTTCACCTTTGTCCGACACAGGATCATGCTTAAACAGGAGGAAGAATTAGTAAAACCTGTGGGGCAGATGGTCGATGTGGACGGTCATAAAATGTGCGTATATACTGAGGGTGAAGGTGATAAAACGCTGGTGTTTATGTCAGGCAGCGGAACAATTACCCCGATACTTGATTTCAAAAGCATATATCCTCAGCTGACCGATAAATATCGTATAGTGGTAGTAGAGAAATTCGGTTACGGATACAGTGAACACGTTGATAAACCGCGCGATGTGGATTCGCTTCTTGCGGATACGAGAACTGCGCTTGTGGGTGCGGGTCTGGAAGCACCTTATGTGCTTTGCCCACATTCCCTCTCGGGAATAGAGGCATTGTATTGGGCGCAGACCTATCCTGACGAGGTAGAGGCTATCATCGGGTTGGATATGGCGCTTCCCGAATACTACAATTACACACCTGACGGTACACTCGCTGTGCCGTATTACAGACTGCTACACGGATTGCTTGACTTAGGTATAGGCAGATACTTGCCCGATAGTACATTTCTGCCATCGGGTGATTTTCTCACAGAGGAGGAAAAGAGAACGTGGATAGCGCTCGGCAACCGTAATTACGCAAACATAGACACCGCAAGAGAAGCCAATATGGCTAAGGATAATGCGGCAGTGGTAGCTTCGGGGGACAAGCCCGAAGTCCCGATGCTTATGTTTGTAGCCACAGGCATGGGAGATAAGTGGATGGAGGTCAGTTACCGTTTCGCCGAGAATATGCCAAATATAAAGACGATTGAGCTTGATTGTGACCATTACATCTTTCACTATGAAGCCGATAAGATGACGGAGGAGATCGGTTTGTTCCTTGATGATCTCGAATAAGTACACACTCATAGATACACATCACCACGGCAAGGAGAAACGCTCTCCCTGCCGTTATTTTTATATGACATACACAACGCAATGACAAGACCTATCAGCACCAAAGAAAAAGAAGTAATCAAATCCCAATATATCGAACTGAATATTATTACATAGCCGTTTGTGACTAACAATCACAGACGGCTTTTTCTATACCCAAAAACAAGAAAGGAGTTGGTCAGATGATCCGAGTATTCGACGCTTTTTCGGGCATCGGAGGGTTCCGAAGTGCCTTTGAAAGAGTCGGAGGTTTCAAAACGGTAGGCTGGTGTGAGATTGACCGATTCGCCCAGAAGTCCTACCGAGCGCTTTTTGACACAGGGGGTGAACAGTTTTATGAGAATATCAGAGATATTGACACAGCAGGACTTGCAGACTTTGATCTCCTCGTTGGAGGATTTCCTTGTCAGCCATTCTCAGTCGCAGGAAAAAGGCTTGGCACAGCCGATGAACGAGGCGATTT
>CALFMA010000513.1 GCA_937880065.1 uncultured Ruminococcus sp. | reverse complement strand
GCGAACCGAAGGATGGAACAGTTGATGCCCGAACTGATGAAACAGAACGGCGTAACGGAGGAACTGAAAGCCAGCGATCCGATGAAGTGGGTGGGCTTGATGAACAACCTCAAAAGCCAAGCCGAAGAAACAATTCTCGCAGAACTGATCCAAGCGTAACCGGGCAGCTCTCCCTCTTTGACGAGGGTCTGTTCCCGACAGAACAAGAACAAATAGCTTTCATTGATGAAGCGGAGAGTGTAAGACCTACACCCTTCGCTTTTTCTTTCGCCCAGGACGATATTGACGATGTGCTCCGTCTGGCAAGCAACACCGAGGACACAAGAATGGTGGTTGCCGCCGCTTTCCAGAAGCAGAAGCCGATGGAAGAAATCGTAGAACTGCTCAAAAAGGAATATCACGGCGGTGCCGGTATCAAGTCCGATAACGGCGAGTTCTCCGTGTGGTATGCGGAGGACGGTATTCACCTTGCAAAAGGTCGCACCGCAAGATATAAGACCACGGCGCAGGTCATTTCTTGGGAGGCTGCTGCAGAGCGCATCGGACAGCTCATGCAGGACGGCAAATACGCTTCCAACGTGGAGCTTGTAGAAGCCGAGGGACACGAGCGAATGAAGCTCTCGCACCTGCTTTGGTATCTCCGTGGAGATCTGAGCGATGAAGCCAGAGAGCAAAATATCCTCTCCACCTTAGCTGACTACCGCAGAAACGGTTTCCCCGATGCGACGGCTCGCTTGGCAGAGGATTTGAAAGACCCTGCTTTCCGTGAACGCCTTGCCGCAGATTACACCGCTTTCCTTGAAGCCTACCAAGAAGATCGCCGCATTATGCGGTTCAACTATCACAAGCCGTATGAAATATGGAACAGGCTGAAAGATCTTGACTTGCCGAGACATGAATACACCTCCGACATGGCAGAGGTCTCCAAGGTGGGAATGTTCATCACCGAGGATGAAATTGACGCCACATTAGCCGGAGGCAGTAATGTTGAGGGCGGCAAAGGTCGTATTTACGGCTATCTGACAAGTGCTCACAACGCCAAGGAAAAAGCAGATTTCCTAAAGAATGAGTACGGTATCAGCGGCAGTTCTCACGCAGTATCGGGGCGTGGATGGCGAGACAGCAACGGCAAAGGCATCAGACTGCAGAAGCCCGATTGTGCCGACGTGGAGCTGAACTGGCATAAGGTTCTCGCACGGTTTGAAAGCATTATCCGAAACAGCAGATACTTCACCCCCGAAGAACAAGCCAAGTATGAGGAAATGCAGACCCGTGAGTGGCAGTTCCGCAAGCACATGGACGCATACAACGACATCAAGCACGACCATCCCGACGATATAGTGCTATTCCAAGTCGGAGATTTCTTTGAAATGTACGGCGAGGATGCAAAGACCGCTTCGGAGCTGCTTGATCTCAACCTCACGACGAGACCCGTTGCGGGTGCAGGTCGGGTAGATATGTGCGGTATTCCCGGACACCGTTTAGAACAGTTTGTTGAGAAACTTCGTGAAACAAACAGCGTTACGATTGCCCGTCATAACAGCATTATAAACGAGCATACGACCTATTCTCTGGGCGTTTTAGGTGCAGACAAGGAAATACCACAAGAAGTAGGAAACGAGCCTGTAGGCGTTTCGGAAGCCCCTACAGATGCCCCGAAAGCTACAGCAGAGACCCCCGTTGTATCTCGTGAGATCACGCAGGCAGAGATTGATGAAGCTCTCCAAAATTGGAACGGCGACATTGCAAGCAAACGGGCCGTGGTTCGCTATATGGCTGACCATGCTCGTGAGCGTGATACTGCAGCGTGGCTCTCCAAGGAGTACGGCGGCGATGTATCGAAGTCTTTGCACATCACCGTAACCGGAACGGACATTGATTATGAAATGTCCTGGGCAAAGGTACAGCGGCGTATTGCACAGCTCATCAAAGAGGACAGGTTCTATACCCAAGAGGAATACGACCGTCTTGACGATGTTGACCCGATTGCCGTTCGTGAGGCCCTTGCTGAGCGTGGCATTGTCAACGGCGAATTGGTTGACCCCGAAGCTCTGGACAGAGACCCTTTCATTCAGCAAGTCGTGAACGATGCGGAACAGATCAGCCGTGAGCAGATCGCTATGGATGCTCCCGACCGATATTCCATTCGCCTACACCCTAATGAGGGCGGTATTACAGGCATTTGGGATGCGGCTCTTGACCGCTTTTATGAGGAAGGTAATCAAGTCCTCCGCTTTGCCGAGCAGGACAACGCCATTGAGTATCTTGCCAACATTCAGCGTACTCACGGCATGGAACCGACAGACCCGATCTTCACAACGCCTACGGGACGTGCTTATCGCATTGGCGATGGTATTTCCTCGGCTGAGGTCGAACACAAAGAGACCGTCGTTGTCATTGACCGAGTGGATGAGGGTGATGTGTGGTACACCTTACCGAGCGAACCCGAACAGGAAGCAGTAAAGCTCGACCGCACTTCTTTTGAACGCTATCTCGACACGGGCTATTTCTCCGTGATGGCAAAAGAACCGGAACGCACCATTCAAGCCGAACCGAGAGACCCAGCCTCCGGTGTTCCTTTCAAGGTTGGCGATACCGTTTATCTGGATGACACCGCCTTTGAGATCACCAACATCGGATTGTTTGACGTACAGCTCCGTGATCCGTCCTTGGCATATCCGATCTTCCGTGCTGAAAGCAAGGAACGGTTGATGGGATTGCTTCACCACGACGAGCGCAATCAATCCATTCTCGACCGTGATGTGCCTCACGATGAGCAGTTCACAACCGAGACCGTAGCCGTCTATCCTGGCGAAAAGAACAATCTGCCTTACGATGTGGTCATTCAGACCATTCGCACAAATGACCCCGAACCGGATAAGCCGAAGCCCGAACTTCACAACTTCCAGATCACCGACGATCATTTGGGCGAAGGCGGTGCAAAAGCGAAGTTCCGTATGAACATGGATGCCATCAATCTTCTGAAAGAATTGGAGTTTGACGGCAGACAGGCAACGCCCGAAGAACAGGTCATCCTCTCCAAGTACGTCGGTTGGGGCGGTCTTGCAGATGCCTTTGATGAAACGAAGGATAACTGGAAGAACGAGTTTGCAGAGCTGTACGCTACGCTCTCTCCCGAAGAATATGCCGCAGCTCGAAGCTCTACGCTGAACGCTCACTACACAAGCCCCGTTGTTATCAAGGCGATCTATGAAGCCGTCGGCAACATGGGCTTTGAGACCGGCAATATTCTTGAACCCGCTATGGGTGTCGGCAACTTCTTTGGTTGTTTGCCCGAAGCGATGCAGAACAGTAAGCTCTACGGCGTGGAACTGGACAGCATCACAGGGCGAATCGCAAAACAGCTTTACCCCAAGGCAGACATTACCGTGGCTGGCTTTGAGACCACCGACAGACGGGATTTCTACGATCTCGCCAT
Organism: uncultured Ruminococcus sp.; assembly: GCA_937880065.1. Next base: position 6,766 of record CALFMA010000513.1, on the reverse strand, counting down.
TGGCAACGTGCCTTTCGGTCAGTACCAAGTAAACGACCGTGCTTATAACAAGCTCGGTTTCTCCATCCACGATTATTTCTTTGCCAAGGCTCTTGACCAAGTGAGACCGGGCGGCGTTGTTGCTTTCGTAACGAGCCGATACACGATGGATAAGCAATCTCCCGAAGTCCGTAAGTATATCGCTCAGAGAGCAGAACTGCTCGGTGCTATCCGCTTGCCGAACAATGCTTTCAAAGCGAACGCAGGAACCGAAGTCGTGTCCGACATCATCTTCTTGCAGAAGCGAGACAGACCCATTGAGATCGAACCCGATTGGGTACACCTTGGCAAGAACGATGACGGCTTTGCCATCAACAGTTATTTCATTGACCATCCCGAAATGATACTCGGACGGCAGACCTCGGAGAGCACACAGTACGGCAAGCAGGACTTCACGGTTGAACCCATTGAGGGCTTGGAGCTTGCCGATCAGCTTCACGATGCTGTGAAGTATATCCGTGGCACTTATACCGAAGCGGAGCTGCCCGATCTCGGTGATGGTGAAGCAATCGACACTTCCATTCCTGCAGACCCGAACGTAAAGAACTACAGTTACACTGTGGTGGACGGCGACGTTTACTACAGAGAAAACAGCCGCATGGTAAAGCCCGAACTGAACGCTACGGCAACGGAGCGTGTCAAGGGCATGGTCGAGCTTCGTGATTGTGTTCAGAAGTTGATCGGTCAGCAGATGGACGGATATATCTCCGACGAGACTATCCGACAGACCCAAAGAGAGCTGAATGAACTCTATGACAATTTCACCGCAAAGCACGGTCTTATCAATAGCCGTGGCAACGCTCTTGCCTTTGCTGATGACAGCTCCTATTATCTGCTTTGTTCCTTGGAGGTTCTCGACGAGGACAACAATCTCAAACGCAAAGCGGATATGTTCACCAAGCGTACCATTAAGCCGAGCGAGGTCGTAACATCCGTTGACACCGCTTCGGAAGCTCTGGCAGTTTCTATCGCAGAAAAAGCCAAAGTCGATATGCCGTATATGTCTCAGCTCACCGGCAAGACCGAAGAAGAACTCGCAAGCGATCTGCGTGGCGTTATCTATATGGATTTCAACAGAAAGCCCGACGGCTCGTACACATGGCGAACCGCCGATGACTTCTTATCCGGTAACGTCCGTGAAAAGCTCGCCTACTATCAGAAAGCCTTGGAGTACACCGAGGGAACGGAAAAGCACCATTTCATCCTCGATAATGTGGAAGCTCTGAAAACGGCACAGCCCAAAGACCTTGATGCTTCTGAGATTGAGGTTCGCCTGGGTGCAACGTGGATTGATAAATCCTACATTCAGCAGTTTATGGTGGAGACCTTTGAACCGCCGTATTACCTGCGTAGGAGCATCGAAGTCAACTACTCGCCGTTCTCTGCAGAGTGGAACATTACCGGCAAATCTCAGCCGTCCTACAGCGACGTAAACGCCTATATGACCTACGGAACAGAGAGAGCCAACGCATATAAGATTTTGGAGGACACTCTGAATCTGCGTGATGTGCGTATCTATGACACCGTAACCGACCCCGATGGGCGTGAGCGCCGTGTGCTCAACTCCAAGGAAACGACCCTTGCACAGCAGAAGCAGCAGGCGATCAAAGATGCGTTCCGTGATTGGATTTGGAGAGACCACGACAGACGGCAGGAGCTTGTTACCAAGTACAACGAGCTTTTCAATTCCACCCGTCCCCGTGAGTACGACGGCAGCCATATCGTGTTCAGCGGTATGAACCCCGAAATCAAACTCCGTGAGCATCAGAAGAACGCCGTTGCACACATCCTCTACGGAGGCAATACGCTCCTTGCACACGAAGTTGGTGCGGGCAAGACTTTTGAAATGGTAGCCGCGGCGATGGAAAGCAAGCGACTCGGCTTGTGCCAAAAGCCGCTGTTCGTTGTTCCGAACCATTTGACCGAACAATGGGCAAGTGAATTTCTCCGTTTGTATCCGTCTGCCAATATTCTCGCCGCAACCAAAAAGGACTTTGAACCGAGAAACCGTAAGAAGTTCTGCGGCAGAATTGCAACCGGCGACTATGATGCAATCATCATCGGACACAGCCAGTTTGAGAGAATCCCCGTATCGCAGGAAAGGCAGGAACGACTTCTGCAGGAGCAGATTGCGGAAATCGAAGAAGGTCTTGAAGAACTCAAAGCGAGCCGTGCGGAACGCTTCACGATCAAGTCTTTGGAGAGAACCAAAAAGGGTTTGGAAACCCGTCTGCAGAAGTTGATGGACAGCACACGCAAGGACGATGTAATCACCTTTGAACAACTCGGCATTGACCGTCTCTACGTTGACGAAGCACACAGTTTTAAGAATTTGTTCCTCTATACCAAAATGAGGAACGTTGCCGGTCTCTCGACCAGCGATGCACAGAAGTCCTCTGATATGCTCTTAAAGTGCCGCTACATCGACGAACTGACCGACAACCGAGGTGTTGTATTCGCAACGGGAACGCCCGTCAGCAACTCCATGACGGAGCTGTACACGATGATGCGTTACCTGCAGCATGACACCATCCGCAACAAAGGCTTGGCACACTTCGATTGTTGGGCTTCCACTTTTGGAGAAACAACGACAGCCATTGAGCTTGCACCGGAGGGCACGGGCTACCGTGCAAGAACTCGCTTTGCGAAGTTCTTTAATCTGCCCGAACTGATGAACTTGTTCAAAGAAGCGGCAGACATCAAAACCGCCGATCAGCTCAACTTGCCGACCCCGACACCGATCTATCACAACGAAGTTGCACAGCCAACCGAAATCCAACAGGCGATGGTACAAGAGCTTTCCGAAAGAGCAGCCGCCGTCCATTCGGGCAAGGTTGATCCGTCCGTGGATAATATGCTTCGCATTACCTCTGACGGTCGTAAGCTCGGCTTGGATCAGCGTATCATCAATCCTAACCTCCCCGACGAGCCTACGAGCAAAGTCAATATGTGCGTGGATAACATCCACCGCATTTGGGAGGAAGGACACGACAACAAACTAACACAGCTCGTTTTCTGCGACCTCTCCACACCGAAAAGCACGACTTCTCAGAGAACTGCCAAAGCTCCTGCAGGCAATCTCGACAGCCCGGAAATCCGAGCCTTAGAGCACCTTGCAGAGAAAGACGGTACAGCCGAAGAACCGAGCTTCACCGTGTACGATGACATCCGAGAGAAACTTGTGGCGAGAGGTATTCCGAGAGAGCAGATCGCTTTCATCCACGAGGCAAACACCGAAGCTCGCAAAAAGGAATTGTTCAGCAAAGTCCGTTCCGGTCAAGTCCGTGTTCTCATGGGTTCTACCTTTAAGATGGGAGCCGGTATGAATGTCCAGGACAGACTTATCGCTCTCCACGACCTTGATGCACCTTGGAGACCCGGCGACCTTGAACAGCGTAGCGGTCGTATCATTCGCCAGGGCAACATGAACCCCGAAGTTCACATCTACCGCTATGTTACCGAGGCGACTTTCGATGCGTACCTGTGGCAGACCTTGGAGAACAAGCAGAAGTTCATCAGCCAGATCATGACGAGCAAATCGCCCGTCCGTGCCTGTGATGATATTGATGAAACTGCATTGTCCTATGCGGAGATCAAGGCGCTCTGTGCCGGTGATGAACGCATTAAGGAAAAGATGGACTTAGATGTGGACGTGGCTCGCTTGAAGCTGATGAAAGCAAACCACCAAAGTCAGCAGTACCGTTTGGAAGATAATCTCTTGCGTTATTTCCCCGAACAGATTGAGCAGAGCAAAGGGTTTATCGCAGGCTTTGAAGCCGATATGAAAACCCTTGCCGAGCATCCACATCCCGTTGACGGCTTTGCCGGTATGACGGTTCGTGGCGACGTGCTGACCGATAAGGAGAACGCCGGTGCCGCCTTGGTCGATGCCTTTAAGGATGTAAAGGGATTAGACCCCGTACAGATCGGCAGCTACCGTGGATTCCAAATGTCGCTGACATTGGAGGACTTCGGGCGTGATTACGTTCTGACCCTCAAAGGGCAAATGACCCACCGTGTAACTCTCGGCAAAGATCCCCGTGGTAATTTGACGAGAATTGATAACGCTTTGAATGGCATGGCTGAACGCCTTGCGACAGTTCAAAGCAAGTTGGAAAGTCTGTATTCGCAGATGGAAACCGCAAAGCAAGAGCTTGGCAAACCGTTTCCACAGGAGAACGAGCTACGAGTGAAATCTGCGAGACTTGCCGAACTCAACATCGCTCTGAACATCGACGATAAGACACCGCTTGAAGCATTGGCAGATGAAGCTCCACCAAGGGGCGAAGTTGCCAAATCCGCAAAACCATCTGTCCTGCAGAAGCTCCATTCCTACGATAAGCCGAGCAAGACAGAGACGAATAAAAAACACAAAGAGGAGGTGCTATGATGTAATGGCAAACCGCAATAGACCCATTCAAGTAAAGTTCCGTGTAACACCGGAAGAAAGAGCTATGATTGATCGGCGCATGGAACAGGCAGACACAATTAACATGGCGGCATATCTTCGCAAAATGGCTATCGACGGATATGTAGTCAAACTGGATTTGCCCGAACTCCGAGATATGATCTCCTTGCTCCGTCGCACGAGCAACAATTTCAATCAGATCGCTCGCAGAGTGAACTCCACCGACCGCATTTATGCGGACGACATTCAAGAAATGAAAACGATGATAGAGCAGACTTGGGAAGCGACCAACCAAGTCCTTGAAAAGCTCGCAGCCATTGACTGACCTCGGCATCCTTGTCCGTATTCTCGTCTTACGGTAAAATATAGTCAGAAGAAAGGAGGGGCTTTCGATGAAGTTCATTTTGAAGATATTGTTCGCACCCGTAATTGCAATCCTTGCCGTCGTGATCTGGATGTTCGCCTTGATGCTCAAACTGTCCGCTTGGGTATTCGGTATCATCGGCACAATCCTCGGTATCCTCGGTCTTGCGATTCTTCTGCTCGACAGCGTTACCAACGGCATCATCGTTTTAGTGATTGCGTTCCTCGTTAGTCCCATCGGATTGCCGATGTTGGCGGCGTGGACGATTGGACAAATGCAGAGATTCCGCTACTTCGTGCAGGATGCAATTTACGGTTAATACAACTTCTACACAAAATGGGTAGAAGTAAAAACGAGACGAGTATGGCTTCGGCTGTGCTCGTCTTTTACATAGAAGGAGGTGAACGACTATCGCAACAACACGCATTATCCCTATGCACGTTACCAAGGGCAAGACGCTTGCTCAATCCATTTCAGACAGAACCGATTACGGCTTGAATCCCGAAAAGACAAATGACGGCGAACTGACTTCTGCCTATGCCTGCGACCCACGATCATTTGCGGCAGAGGTATTAGTATCAAAACGGCAATACAAAGCCTATACCGGAAAAGAAGAAAAGAACGATGTGCTCGTTTACCAAGTACGCCAATCGTTCAAACCCGGAGAGGTTACACCGGAGGAAGCAAACCAAATCGGGTATGATTTCGCCTCTCGCTTTCTCAAAGGTAAACACGCTTTCTTTGTTTGTACTCATACCGATAAAGCCCATATTCACAATCACATTTACTGGAACGCTGTCTCCCTTGACGGGAAAAAGAAGTTCCGGGATTTTCGCAGATCGCACAGAGCTGTCTCACGATTGAGCGACCTTATCTGTACCGAGCACCAGTTGTCGGTTATTCAAAATCCGAAGCGTGGCACAACCGCTTACAACAAGTGGCACGGCTTTAAGGGTAAACCGTCGCACCGTGAACTTTTACGAATTGCCATTGACGAAGCTCTGGAGCAGAAGCCCCATGACTTCGATGCGTTTCTTTCGCTTCTTGCCGAGCAGGGCTTCAAAGTGAAAAACGGGAAACACATCACTTTTGTTCACGAGGATTTCAAACAAAATATCCGTATGTACACCTTGGGCGATGAGTATTCCGAGGATGCGATCCGTGCCATCATCAAAGGACAGAAAGTTCATCAGCCTAAGAAACGTCGAGCTGTATGGGATAAGAACCGACCGCAGAGCATCATCGACATTCAAGCGAAACTTGCCGCCGGTATGGGAGAAGGGTATCGACGTTGGGCGACGGTTGAGAACCTAAAGCGAATGGCCAAAACCAAGCTCTATATGGATGAGCACGGGTTCAGCTATGAAGCAATGGCGGACCGCAAGGCAGATCTGTCGGCAAAAGAAAAAGAGCTTTCTGCGAAAATCACAGAAGCTCAAAATCGCCTTGCCGAGATAAACGTGCTAAAGACCCATATCGTAAATTACTCCAAGACGAGGGATGTGTACGTCGCCTATCGGAAGTCCGGTTACTCTAAAAAGTTTTTGGAGGAACACGAGGATGACATCATCATCCACAAAGCGGCGAAAAAGGCTTTTGACGAATTGGGAGTGAAGAAGCTCCCGACGATCAAGAGCCTGCAAGTGGAATTTGCCGAACAGCTCACAGCGAAAAAAGAAGCGTATGCCGAACTCAAAAAAGTTCGTGATGAGCTGAGAGACCTTACCGTACACACGGCAAATTACGAAGAATTGCGTGATCTTGAGGAACGAGAGAAGCGCAAAGAGAAAGAGCACGGTCGAGAATGACCGTGCTCAAAATAGCGTCGGAACGATGCGTAGCCGCAGATGAAATCTGCGTTAAAGGGGTTCGGGGATGTTTCCCAGACAAGCGGTTTATAAGCTCCTGCTTCGGCAGGGGCTTATAAATTTTGCACGAGTGGGTACCGCCGTGCC
>CALFMA010000512.1 GCA_937880065.1 uncultured Ruminococcus sp. | reverse complement strand
TTGATTGCTATTAAATCAAGTGATGAAATATTAAATAAATCATCTTTTCATTATATACTTTAGATATTTTATGAACAGAAATAGAATATTGTGGCATTAACGTTCTTATATCAAATTGTTCAAAAGTATATGGAACTAATTCAATAACATCTTTTTCAAAGTCAATATCACGATTTGTAACAATACCGATAACTTTTGTATTTAAAGTTCCTGCTTCAGTAACTCCCAGATGAAGCGGATAATTGCACTTCTCGGCAGCTAAGCGGTATGACGCAAGCATACAGTTTACATCAGAGGATTTTATGGAAATTACAATATCATCAAAGTCAAAACGCTCTAAAAGTGCGGCATGATTTAACGCACTTTCCACAAGTGCTTCGGGAGTTGGTGAGCCGTACTTCGCTAAAAGTTCCTTTTCAAGCGAACCTGAATTTACACCGATACGTATTGGCAGATTTCTTACTCTGCAAGCGTCAACAACTGCCTTTACTCTGTCAAGTCCGCCGATATTCCCTGGATTTATACGGATTTTATCAACGCCTGCCGCCGCTGCTTCAATTGCAAGGCGATAGTCAAAATGAATATCAGCTACCAGGGGAATATTCACCGCATTTTTAATGGCAGGAATAAGCTTTACCGCCTCCATATCGGGAATTGCGGCACGTACTATTTCGCAGCCTGCCTTTTCAAGTTCCACAGCCTGTTTTACGCTGCCCTCAATATCGTCTGAACGGACATTGAGCATTGACTGTATGTAGATATGATTTCCGTCAAGAACACAGTTCCCGACTTTTACAGCTTTGACATTTCTCATAAAATCTACTCCTTTTTTCAGATATGCCGTACAAAGCATTGCTCTGTACGGCATACAATAGTTCTTTATTTTTCAAATAAACGCATAATATCGTTGAATGTGGCAAATATCATTATACCAAACAGGAGAACCATTCCTGCAAGGTGTACATATCCCTCATGTTCGGGCTTAATCGGCTTTCTTCTGATAAGCTCAATAAAGCAGAAAATAAGTCGTCCGCCGTCAAGTCCGGGTATGGGAAGAAGATTGAATATGCCGATATTTATTGTTATAAGCGACAGCATATACAGCAGATTGAAGATTGCGTCCTCTGTGGATTCCGCCTGTTCCGTTGTTTCGCTTATAGTTGACACAACTCCCACGGGGCCTGAAACTTCACTTTTGCTGACTTTTCCCGTGATAAGATATTTCAGCGAAAGTCCCACAACATGGCTCATAGAAGCAAATGTCTGTCCCGAATATTTTATTACAGATGCGGGAGTTTTTTCAAGATAAACAAGACCGAAGTCCATTTTGCTTCCGCTTTTGGTATCTGTGAATTTTACATTGTCAAGCTCGATTTTTTCACCGTTACGCTTAACCACAAGGTCATGCTCTAAATTGTTCGGGTCAAGCATAAGCATAAAATTCAAATCAAGGACGCTGTAAATCTTTGTGTTGTCAACTTCAACAACTATATCATCGTGGCGGAGTCCCGAATGATAGCTCTCGGCATAATATGTCTTTGAACCGTCATCATTTTGAACTCCCGAAAAGCCTAAAATCTGCGTTGTGGGAATGTCGCTCATCATGCAAACCATTATCACAATGGAAATCATACCAAGAACGAAATTCATTGCAGCACCTGCCACAAGAACAATTATTCTTTTCCACACCTTTGCATTGCGGAAACTTCTGGGGTCATCTCCCGAAGTATCCTCCCCCTCCATGGCACAATATCCGCCAACGGGGAGAAGCCGCAGGGAATACAATGTTTCCCCTTTCTGCTTCTGCAAAAGCTTTGGTCCCATTCCGACAGAAAACTCCAGCACCTTAATTCCGCTGAGTTTTGCACATATAAAATGACCGAATTCGTGAACTGTTACTATAAGTCCGAATATCAATAATGCTATTACAATACCCATAATTATCCTTTCAACCTACCCATTAACCGATAATATTTCTGACATATTCTCTTGCCGATTTATCCGCAGCTATTACATCTTCATAGCTGTTTATCTCGGTATATGGGAATTCTTCAAGTACTGATGAAACAATTTCGCCTATCTGCACAAACTGAATTTCATCGTTGAGGAATGCTTTTACAGCCTCCTCATTGGCTGAATTCACAAGGCAGGGATATGCTCCACCTCTTGAAATAGCTTCAATTGCGGCACTAAGGCACTTGAATGTCTTATAGTCAGGCTCTGCAAATGTAAGCGTTCCGTAATCCGTAAGGGAAAGCTGCTTTGTGGGACATTCCACTCTTTCGGGATAAAGGAGAGAATACTGAATGGGAATTTTCATATCGGGTACGCCAAGCTGTGCAATTACCGCATAGTCGTTGTACTCCACCGCAGAATGGATAACGCTCTGACGATGAACAACAATGTCAATCTGCTCGGGTTCAAGGTCGAAAAGCCATTTTGCCTCGATAAATTCAAGTCCCTTATTCATAAGAGTTGCGGAATCAATAGTAATCTTGTTTCCCATATCCCAGTTGGGATGCTTCAAAGCATCAGCCTTTGTGACATTTTTCAGCTGTTCATAGCTGTAGCCGTAGAAAGGTCCTCCTGATGCTGTGAGGATAATCTTATTCACCTGCTTTGGGTTATTACCCTGCAAACATTGGAATATAGCTGAATGTTCGCTGTCAACGGGATAAATCTTAACTCCCTTTTCCTTTGCAAGAGATGTTACAAGAGTGCCGCCTGCAACAAGAGTTTCCTTATTTGCAAGTGCCACGTCCTTACCTGCGTTAATTGCGGTAAGAGTTGGCAGAAGTCCAACCATTCCCACTACAGAATTGAGAACAATGTCATTTTCTTCAAGTGAAGCAATGCGACATAAACCCTCCATTCCGCAAAGTACGGTTATATCCGTATCTGAAAGGCGGTTTTTCAGCTCCTCATACTTGTCATCTCTGAAAATTCCCACATATTTCGGGCGGTATTTTCTTGCCTGTTCCTCCAGCATATCAATGCTGCTGTGGGCGGCAATGGCTATTATTTCAAGTCCGTGTTTTTCGCATACCTCTATGGACTGTGTACCGATAGAGCCTGTTGAGCCTAAAATTGAAACCCTTTTCATTTATATTATTTCTCCTTTGTGTATGGATAAACATCTTATCTGAATTATATGAAATTTTATTCCATAAAATACGAAAGGCAACATTCGTCGCCTTTCATACTTATAATATGTTCAGATTATTAGCAATAGTTATAAGGCAATAAAATGTTGGCAATACAAAAAGTACGCTGTCGAAACGGTCCATAAGACCGCCGTGACCGGGCATAATTTTTCCGTAATCCTTGAAGCCTATCTGACGCTTTATCATAGACGCTGACAAATCGCCAACTGTGCCGATAACAGCACAAAGCAGACCTGTAACAGCTACAGCAATATAACTGCTTATGTCCTCTTTCATAGGACTATAGGCAATCATATTGTTATATACAGCAAAACAAGCTACAAAAACAACGGCTGTGGAAATCATACCGCCTATAAAGCCCTCGATAGTCTTTTTCGGACTTATTTCGGGACAAAGCTTATGCTTTCCTATTGCAACTCCTGTAAAATATGCACCCGAATCGGCAATCCACGCTCCGCAAAGTCCAAGAACAAGGAAAAATACGCCGTGCTGGATATTTTCCCTGTCAATACGTATCATTGTACTCATAGCATTTGGTACGAAAATCATTGCGGCAAGTGCAAAAAACACCTGTTCATAGCGGATTTTCTTATGCTGATTAAGCCAGATTACAAAAATTCCCATTGAACACAAAAGTGCAACGCCAAAGAGAATTAAACTACGATTTTCTCTGTACTGTGCATATGTGAGAGGCGAATCAATAAAATTGTAATTGAGGCTATACACAACGGGAACTGTAATTCCGTAAGCAAGAACCGAAACGAGTATCGGAATACTCTTTTCAAGTTTTACGGCACGGAGAAGTTCATACAGCATAATTACGGTAATTCCTGCCGTTATAAACGGCAGAATAAAGGTGTCGTGGAAAATCAGCATAGATATCATTATTACTAATCCCACAGCGGCTGAAATAAGACGAGTCCGCAATTCAAACACCTCCGAATCGGCGATTACGTCTGCCAAACTCTATTAATGCCTTATCAAGTTCGGCAGGTGTGAAATCAGGCCATAAAATGTCTGTGAAATAATATTCTGCATATGCACATTGCCAGATAAGGTAATTTGACAAACGCATTTCTCCCGACGGACGAATTACAAGGTCAACATCGGGAATACCCTTGGTGTAAAGTTCATCAGCAATTGACTGCTCATTGATGTCCTCAGGCTTTATTTCGCCATTTACAGCCTTTTGTGCAAGAATTCTTGCAACGTGGGCAAGTTCATCTCTGCCGCCGTAGTTTACCGCCATCATCAGCGTCATTTCCGTATAATGGGCAGTATCCTCCTCCAGCTTGATCATTTTCTGCTGAAGATCTTCGTCAAATGCCGATTTATCCCCAAGGAAAATCATACGTGTATTTTCACTTAAAAAGTTACGTACATCAACTATATATTCACGGAAAAGTTCCATAATGGTGTTGACCTCGTCATCGGGACGCTGCCAGTTTTCCGTGGAAAAAGCGTAGAATGAAATATTCTTCAAGCCGATATCCTTACAATAACGGACAATCTTCTTGAAATTCTTCGCCCCCTCTTTATGACCGAAAGGACGTGGAAGACCTCTTTTTTTCGCCCATCTTCCGTTGCCGTCCATAATAAATCCGACGTGCTGAGGAAGCTGTTCGGGCAGAGAGGCAATCTCTTTTTTACCGAATATAGCCATACTCCACCATTAAACCGTCATGATTTCCTTTTCCTTGTCAGCTACAGCCTTATCAGCGTCAGCGCAGAACTTATCTGTAAGATCCTGCACCTTCTTCTCGCAATCTTTAAGGTCATCCTCTGTAATTTCGGAATTCTTCTTCATAGCCTTGAGCTTATCCATCGTATCACGGCGGATTGAACGAATAGCAACCTTGCAGTCCTCACCATACTTCTTGATGCTCTTGCAAAGTTCCTTACGTCTTTCCTCTGTAAGCTGTGGGAAAGCAAGACGGATAACATTACCGTCATTTGTGGGGTTGATGCCGATATCAGATGCCTGAATAGCCTTTTCGATAAGCTTTAATGAGGACTTATCCCATGGCTGAATTACGAGAATTCTTGCCTCTGAAACGGATACAGCAGCCATCTGGTTTACAGGTGTGGGTGCTCCGTAGTAATCTACCATTACCTTGTCAAGTACAGCAGGATTTGCTCTGCCTGCACGTACAGCAGCAAACTCCTTATCAAGAGCGTTAAGGCTCTTAGTCATTTTTTCCTTTGCATTATTAATTGTTTCTTTCATTTGAAATCATTCCTTTCGTATTTATAGTAGGTTATATTAATCTTCTGAAACCACAGTACCGATGTTTTCGCCCATTACAGCATCATAGATGTTATCGGGACGGCTTAAATCGAATACGAGCATTTTCTTCTTATTGTCACGGCACATTGCAGCAGCTGTTGAATCCATAACAGCAAGACCGTCAGCAATAACCTGTGAGAATGTGAGAGTATCGTACTTCTTGGCATCATCATACTTGTGGGGATCCTTGTCGTATACACCGTCAACAAGTGTAGCCTTGAGGAAGATGTCAGCCTCGATTTCGCTTGCACGGAGAGAAGCAGCTGTATCAGTTGAGAAGAAGGGGTTGCCTGTTCCGCAGCCGAAAATAACTACTCTGCCCTTTTCAAGATGACGAACAGCACGGTTACGGATATATGGCTCAGCTACAGCCTGCATTGAAATAGCTGTCTGAACACGGACTTCACAGCCAAGGGATTCAAGAACATCTGCAACAGCAAGAGCATTCATAGCAGTTGCAAGCATACCGATATGGTCAGCACGTGTTCTGTCCATAGCGCCGCTTGAACGGCCTCTCCAGAAATTTCCGCCGCCTACAACGATTGCAACCTGAGCGCCTGCGTCAACTACTTTCTTGATACTTGTACAGATTTCTGTAATAACATCATAATTAAGACCACTTTTCTTATCTCCGGCAAGAGCCTCGCCGCTGAGTTTCAGTAATACTCTTTTGTACTTTGGTTCCATTTTCGCACCTCATTTGATATTATTATTCCATATAATAAGCATCTCTACCAAATCAGCCTAAGGCTATACTTATAAAGACACTCTATATATATTTTACACTAAATTTCCATTTATGTAAAGTCTATTTTTTAATTTTTGCTTAATTTTATTTATTTAACTTATCAATTTCAAAGGAAATCAGTCTATTTTCTTTCGTTTGGTAATATGTAACAAAAGTGTTGAATTTTCTTTGTGCAGTATTTTTTATAAAATTCACTTGACATTTCCTGAAATCCATGATATAATATAAAAGCTGAAACACGAGAGTGATAAAAATTCAGCTAATACAAAAATGGAGAGGTATCGAAGCGGTCATAACGAGGCGGTCTTGAAAACCGTTTGACTTAACGGTCACGTGGGTTCGAATCCCACCCTCTCCGCCAATTTTTTTAACGGCGATTTTTCGTCGGTTTGCGGATTTACCCAAGTGGTGAAGGGGCTCCCCTGCTAAGGGAGTAGGTCGGGAAACCGGCGCGAGGGTTCAAATCCCTCTTTCTGCGCCAGCAAAAAGGCAATCCGCAAGGGTTGCCTTTTTTGCAACTATAATTAAGAATGGTGATAAA
>CALFMA010000511.1 GCA_937880065.1 uncultured Ruminococcus sp. | reverse complement strand
GGAGGTTGACGCAGCAGATGTCGTGCATAGCTGTTTTTTCTCAAAAGGGGGTTTTAGAGATGCCCTTAAAGCTGCCAATCTTTCGGCAATTGCGAATTGTACATTACAAAATTTTCCTTGACATACTTATTGAAAAGGGATATAATATAATGGGAATTTATTGAAAAGGAACGATAGATATGAAAAAATTAAGCGGACTTACAAAATTTTTCGTGATTTTAGCGGTGATTTTTGGTGCAGCTACGGTATTTCTGCTGTATGCCAACTCCAAACAGGCGGAAAACAACACACAAGTTGAAATCAATCCCGATACACTGAAGCTTATCCAGCTTGAACCGCCCAAGGACGGGGATAAAATTGCCATTGTGGATACTACTTTAGGGGAATTCCGATTTGTCCTCTATCCCGAACAATCCCCCAACGGAGTGAAGAATTTCACGGAATTGGCGGAAATGGGATACTATGACGACACATACGTTTTCAACTCCGAAAGCGGTGCATATTCAGCCGCAGGAAGCAAGCTGAAAAACGGCGAAATGCCCGAGGGTTATGACGTTGACAGAGAACTTGTTCAGCGTGAACTTCATCAGGATTTATGGCCCTTCAAAGGTGCAATCTGCCTTATGACATCAACTGTAGAGCGTACTTTTTCCGAAAAATTATTCGGCGGCGGAAAATACTACAACGGCAGCCGTTTTGCCATAATCAACACCATTAATTTTGACGAGGAAACGAAAAAACAGCTTATGGACGCTTCACAGAATAAAATGCTTGGAGAGGCATTTGCGGAAAATGGCGGTATTCCTAACTTTTCACAGCAAATGACCGTAATCGGACAGACCTATGAGGGACTTGATGTTGTGGAGAAACTTGCATCTCTTGAAACGGAAAACAGCGGAATTTACAAAATTCCAAAAGAGGATATTATGATAAATTCTGTGAAAATTGACGAGTACAAAACTGAAAAATAACTGTATTTCTCATTATTTGGCATTGAGGTATCATATATATTTACCAAAAATTTGCCGAAACTATTTACAAATGCTTTTATATGATGTATAATAATGGTGTATGCGGATTCTATCCGTTAGCTTTGTGCTGTCTGCGTGGCGGTGCAAATGTCACAAGCAACCCGACCTAATGAAAAGAGGTATTTTATGAAAAAGCAACTCCTTGCTATTGCCGTATGCGGAATTACAGCAGCTTCAATGCTCACAGCCTGCGGTAAAACATTTACAACTACAACAAGCGAAACAAGCGGTGACAATTCTTCACAGGTAACTATCGGAGAAGAAAAAGCACCTGCTGAAAATGTTGAGATTATGAACTATACTGCTCCCCAGAACGGAGATACAATAGTTGAAATAAACTTCAAGGACTATGGCACAGTTAAACTCAGACTTTTCCCCGAATACGCTTCCACAGCCTGCGATAACTTCACACAGCTTATCGAAAAAGGCTATTATGACGGACTTACATTCCACAGAATCATCAAGGACTTTATGATTCAGG
>CALFMA010000510.1 GCA_937880065.1 uncultured Ruminococcus sp. | reverse complement strand
TGCAAGGCGACAAACCGCAGTAATACTTTGTGTATTGCAAGGTTTGGCAACGCAGCAAATGGTGTTTGTCATAGAAATTCAGCCGTGAGGGAGGTTTTTAGAGGTTCCCTTATAAAGTTGGGAGTGAAAGTGTTGTCAGCAATGAACGAAGAAAATATCAATAGAATTTATGCGGAACTGCTGAATTCCGTTGATTGCGGTGTGTTTGCCTACACCGTGCCACAGTATGAGGTTTTTAATATTAACAAAGAAGCACGCAATATTTTTGAATTTGAAAATGAAGATACAATGCAGGCTTTTACTAAATTTTATAACGATATGATACACCCCGAGGACAGAACACGAATTCTCAACGATAATTCAAATCTGGAGCAGAATGGCGGAGAGGTTACTCATAAGTACCGAATAATAGGCAAAAATGGCATAAAATACGTGAAGTCCGTTTCAAAAATGATTGTTTCGGAAAACGGACAGAAGTATATTCTCGTGTCGGTGACTGACACAACACGTCTTGTTCAGCTGAAAAAACTTCTCAACAGAGAACGTGCCAGTTGCCGTGAAGCCTTGATAAAAAATTGCGAATATGGATTTTTCTTTGACCTTACCGAGGGGATTGTCGAGGAAGAATTTGTGACGGAAAATGAGCTTGGACTTGCGGAAATGCTTGGAATTGAGCCGCCTGTTAAATTTGATGAACTGGCTCTCACATATTTGCAGAAGGTAAATCCTGTTTTTCTTGAAAAAGGAATGGAGAAGTATTTTACCGTAAAAGGTTTGACAGATGCCTATGAAAAGGGTATGAGCTGTGTCAACACGGAGTATTATATTCCGTTGACAGATAAGTATATACAAACAAATGCAATTATCTCCAAAGATGAAGAAAATGACCATTTACAGGCATATATCATTGCTTACGATATTTCTGAAGCAAGGCAGAAGGAACGTGATATCAACAGACAGCTTGTAACGCAGAATATGCAACTCTTGTCTATAACTGACGAATTAACGGAACAGCTTGCCACAGGAATTTTAGCCTACACATTGCCTGAGAGAAACATTCTGGTGTTTAATCAGGCGGCGAAAAATATGTTTGGAGTGCCTGAATTAAAGAGCGGAGTATTGAATTTTGACGTTACTCACCGAATTGTCCAAGAGGATAAAAAGGCGGTCAGTCTTGCTGTTCGGAAACTTCAGAAGCCCGGTGACAGCGTGGAGTATACTTTCCACAATCTGAACAAGGACGGCACCATTGCAGCGTTGAAATGCAGAACGAGATTGCTTAGCTTTTCGGACGGCGGACTGTATATTCTCAGCTCAATTGCTGACATAACCGAACAGGAAAATTTTGAAAAACGCCTTTGCGAGGAACGTCAGAACTACAAAACTGCCCTTGCAATCGGAAGTTTTGCGTTCTTCAATATCGACCTGACTGAGGGAAAAATAAAAGAGCCTATTATTGCGAAAAATGGGGAAAATCTGACTGAGGAGTTCGGAGTTCAGCTGCCTGTTTATTACGACGATTTTGCAAGAATTATGTTTGGCGAAAACAGAATTACAGCGGATTCTGATAAAATAAAAATTTTGCGTAGCAGAAAACGTCTGATTTCTGCTTATAAAGATGGAACTTCTGTAATCGACCTTGATTATGATGTTTCGGATAAAAAAATGAGGATGCGTTACTGATCGCATCCTCATTTTTTTATTGTCTGATACAGTTCCCTCATTTCAAGCAATATAGCCTTTTGTTCCAAAGTTTTGCCTTTCGGAGAAACCTTCTGATATGGGTTTAATATTTCAAGAGCCTCTTTCACTCTGCCCGGGGAGGACTGGGATTGTAACCATCGGATATCATAGTTGCGGTTGTTTTCAAGCAGAAAGGCACTTGCCTTGTTTTCCTTCCCGGAGTGGCAAGAAGAAAACAAGGCAAGAATAGTTGCAATCAAGCATAAACATCTCATTTCTTCAAATCATCTTTAGTTAAACGGATTTCCATTTTTGTATAATAACCATAACCTTTTTCTCCAGCTTCCACTTTCTGGAGAATATCTTTAGAAAGAGCCTCTCTTGGAATTTCCACTTGACATTGTTCATAAATAAGTTCGGAGGTTCTATTCACAATTTGACGCAACACGGTCGTTAATCTAAACTTTTTCAATAATATATCTATCATTGTCGGAAATTTCGTTGACACATTTAATCTAAAACCTTTCACCCTATTCACCACACCTCCTATTGTCATCCAGACGACCGTAGGGAGGAAGACGAGTTGTTGAGGACTCAGTCCGAAAAATCTCGATAACATCCTCTCCTCTTTATGTTCACGAGATCCTTCGCTACGCTCTGGATGACAAAAATGAAGGAAACGGG
>CALFMA010000509.1 GCA_937880065.1 uncultured Ruminococcus sp. | reverse complement strand
AAATGGCAAAGATATGCGGTATCACCGCGGCTCCCGTCTTCTGTCCCATAGTTGGTGATTTCTATAGCGGAATGGAAGTTACAGTACCTCTCTTCAAGTCGCAAATCAACGCCTCTCTTGATGATGTTCGCAAAGCCTATGTCGAATATTACACCGATGGACTTGTGAGCTACGATGAAACCGACGAAAGCGGATTTTTATCAGCCTGCGCTTTGTCTGGCAGAGATGATCTGAAGATCAGTGTTCACGGCAACGATGATAGACTCATTCTCACTGCTCGTTTCGATAATCTTGGCAAGGGCGCCTCGGGTGCAGCTATACAGAATATGAACATCCTTTTGGGCGTGGATGAAAAAACAGGACTTGTAATTTAAGGAGAACGTGAATATGAAATTTATAGATGGCGGCGTTTGTGCCGCAAAGGGATATAAAGCAAACGGAATACATTGCGGCATTCGCAAGAACCGCACCAAAAACGATCTTTCGCTCATCGTCAGCGAGAAGCGCGCTACTGCGGCGGCTGTTTACACCACCAATCTTGTGAAGGGGGCGCCCCTTGCGGTTACCAAAAAGCATATTTCCGACGGCTACGCGAGTGCTGTGATCTGCAACAGCGGAAACGCCAACACCTGCAACGCAAACGGTTGTGAGATTGCCGAGGAAATGAGCCGCCTTGTTGAAAAGGCAGTGGGCGTTAAGGCAAACGATGTTGTGGTAGCTTCCACAGGCGTTATCGGTCAGGTACTTCCCATTGAGCCTATTGCAAATGGTATGAAATCACTTGTTGAGGGACTCACATATGACGGAAACAGCCGTGCATTAGAGGCAATTATGACAACAGATACACAGCCAAAGGAAATTGCTGTAGAATTTGAAATGGGCGGAAAAATCTGCACAATGGGCGGTATGCTCAAGGGCAGCGGTATGATTCACCCAAATATGGCTACAACTCTTACATTCATCACAACTGACGCTGCAATTTCAGCTGAAATGCTCCAGAGAGCGTTAAGCGACTGCGTTAAGGTTACACTTAATATGGCAAGCGTTGACGGTGATACATCTACAAATGATATGGTATGCATAATGGCATCGGGTACAGCAGGCAACAAGGAAGTTGTAACTGAGGACAGCGATTACGAATCATTTGCAAATGCACTTTATAACATTATGCTCAATCTTGCACGTATGATGGCACGTGACGGCGAGGGTGCAACAAAGCTTATTGAATGTGTTGTAAGCGGTGCGGCAAAGGCTGAAACTGCCAAAATCGTGGCTAAATCCGTTATCTGTTCAAGCCTTCTCAAATCTATGATTTTCGGTGAGGACGCAAATGCAGGACGTATTTACTGTGCTTTAGGATATGCTGACGCTGATTTTGATATAAGCAAGGTTGATGTGGATATGGCTTCCACAGGCGGCACAATTGCACTTGGCAGAAAGGGCTGTGTAGTGGACTTCTCCGAGGAAACTGCAAAGGCTGTTCTTGCTGAGGAAGAAATTCAGATACTCATTAATTTAGGTGAGGGCAACGAATCAGCAGTTGCTTGGGGCTGTGACCTCACATATGACTATGTTAAGATAAACGGCGATTACAGAAGTTAAGTTATTTTGATTTGATTTAAGCACTATGAGAGGTGTTAAAAATGAATAATTATGAAAATGCCGAAGGGGCAAGAATAAGAGAGATGTTTACCCCTAAGCTGGAGGACGGCGAGGTTATACAATGGTGCGGTGCATCGGCTGAAAAGCTTACTATGCGTGAGCGTGGAATGACGGCAAAGCACCTTATACTGCCTGTTTTTCTGGTATCGGTATGTTTAATACTGGCGGTTTTGATACTTGTCAGTATGAGCAGTCTTGGAATAATACTTACAATTCTGTCGGCGGCAGGAGTATTTGCACTTTTTTACGGTTCTGTAATACTGCTCCACCGTGTGCTTTTCGGAGCACAAAATCTGTATGTGGTGACGAATAAGCGGCTGTATTTTCTCAATAAAAAGGGGAAAATCGAAGTTGCTCTGGAGCTTACCGCATTGAGCAGTATTTATGCAACTCCGGGAAGAAATAATACGGGTACTGTAAGTATGCGAAATTCCTCTGTGGGAAAACATTCCAATATGGTTTATGTAAATCTTATGGGAATTGAATACCCCACAAAGGTATGCGATATTATTACAGAGGCTGTTGACAATGCAATTATTATGGAAAAGAAAAAATCACAGGCTAATCGTTATTGATAATATAGGGGATTATTATGGATAATTACGAAATTGAAATGTTTTTCAGAATGCACCTCGAACCGCAGTTTCTTGAAGATGAAAAGATAATGTGGTGCGGTGTTACCGAAAATGATGTAAAACCAAAAGAATACAGTGAAACCAAATCGCAGCTTATTGGTATGGGAATTTGTACATTTCTTGGAGTGCTTTTTGCAGGTACGGCAGTAAAAGATGCCATTTCAGGTTCGTTTGATAATGTTATTGGCGGATTGTTTGTAGGGCTGATATTGTTGGCGGCAGCAGGATTTTTATTCTATTTGTATTTTATTTACAGAAAAACAAGATATTATGCTGTTACCAATTACAGAGTTTATGTCCTTGACAAAAACGGTAATATTGTCATTTCACAGAAAATGTATCCCATGTACAAGATTCGGTATTATGAAAGTTCTCGTTCAGTTGGCTGGACAGAGGTTTACAAAAAAGAAAAGAAAATTGGTAAGCCTGTAAGATACTATAATAAAGAGATAGTAACTGTCAGAGGTGTTAAAGATGTTGAGAAAGCATATCATTGTATTAACAGGCTTATAATTGAATCAGCCAATAAAACAGATAACAGGGCGGATTTCAGTAAAGTTTTATTTAATATCTGATATGGGAAATTCTGAAACAGCAGAAATTAATTTTAAGGGAGTTAAAGAAAATGGATAAAATTACAAATACAGAGAAATCACAGATTCTCATTGACGCTTTACCGTATATTCAGAAATATTCGGATAAAATCGTTGTTATCAAGTACGGCGGAAACGCTATGACAAATAAGGAGCTTAAAGACGCTGTAATGACAGACATCGTTCTCCTCACACTTGTGGGAATTAAAGTTGTTCTCGTTCACGGCGGCGGCCCCGAAATCAACGATATGCTGAAAAAGCTGAATATCGAAAGCAAGTTTATCAATGGTCTGAGATATACAGATGAGGCTGCAATTGACGTTGTAAAAATGGTTCTTGCAGGTAAAGTTAATAAGGAACTTGTTCAGCTTCTTGCACATCACAAGGGTTCAGCATTGGGACTTTGCGGAATTGACGGCGAAATGCTCATAGCTGAAAAGAAAAAGACAGATGACGGTCAGGATTTAGGCTTTGTAGGCGAAATCACAAAGGTAAATACCAAGCCTATTCTTGACGCTCTTGACAATGGCTATATTCCTGTAATTGCAACAGTTGCAACTGACGAGGAGGGCAACACATACAACATCAATGCCGATACAGCTGCCGCACGAATTGCCGCAGAATTAGGTGCAGAAAATCTTATCCTTATGACAGATATTGCAGGACTTCTCCGTGATAGAGATGACGCATCAACTCTCATTCCAAAGGTAAACGTAAGCGAAGTGCCTTATCTTAAAATGCAGGGCATTGTATCAGGCGGTATGATTCCTAAGATTGACTGCTGTGTTGAGGCTGTAAGACGTGGAGTTGGCGGTGCTGTTATTATTGACGGCAGAGTTCCCCACTCAATTCTCATAGAAATTTTCTCCAATGAGGGCGTTGGAACACAGTTTGTGTGATATTTAGAGCTATTAGCTTTTAGCCGTTAGCCATTAGCTATGTAGGCGGCTGATATTATTTGTAGGGACACAGCGTGCTGTGTCCGCAAATTAACATAATATAGCCTATTTTGTGTAGGGGCGGATATTATCCGCCTGTAGGGTTAACTGTAAAAAAATATAATCTATATACTAAAAGTTTACAAAAAACATTGGATTAAATATTGATTTCGAGGGGTAATTAGAGTTATAATTATAGTATGTTTAAAATTTAAGATAGAATAAGTGTTTATATATTCAGGAGGATGATTTCGTAAATGGATACCATTAATAAATTTGATTCAAATGTTGTGAAATCATACGGACGCTATCCGCTGGTTATGGAAGCAGGTGCAAAGAGAATCTGCACAGATGAAAATAATAACGAATACATAGATTTCGGCAGCGGTATCGGTACAAATTCCCTCGGCTTCTGTGATGAAGAATGGGCAGACGCTGTTTGCCGTCAGGTGAGAACTCTCCAGCATAGCTCCAACTACTACTATACAGCCGTTCAGGGCGATTTCGCAGAAATTCTCTGCCAGTCCACAGGCTATGAGCGTGTGTTCTTCTGCAACAGCGGTGCAGAGGCTAACGAGTGTGCTATCAAAACAGCAAGAAAATATTCCTTTGATAAATACGGCAAGGGCAGACATACTATTATTACCCTCGTAAATTCATTCCACGGCAGAACAATGGCAACTCTTTCCGCTACGGGACAGGACGTGTTCCACAACTACTTTTTCCCGTTCTTAGAGGGATTTGTTCACGTTGAGGCTAATAATATTGATGACCTCAAAGCTAAAATTGATGATACAGTATGTGCCGTTATGCTTGAATATGTTCAAGGCGAGGGCGGTGTAGTTGCTCTTGATAAGGAGTTCGTAGACGCTGTCTATGACATCTGCGGTCAGCGTGATATTCTCGTTATCGCTGATGAAGTTCAGACAGGTGCAGGCAGAACAGGAACAATTCTTGCAGGTGAACAGTACGGCAGAGTTGCCGATATTACTACACTTGCAAAGGGTATCGCAGGCGGTATCCCAATGGGTGCTTGTCTTTTCGGAGATAAGACAATGAACGTCCTTGTTCCCGGAACTCACGGCTCTACATTCGGCGGAAATCCCATTGCCTGTGCAGGCGGAAATGTGGTATTTTCAAAGCTTACATCTGAGGGATTTCTTGAAGATGTAAATGCAAAGGCTGAATATATAAGAAAAAGACTGGGCGAATGTGCAGAAGTTGAGTCTGTAAGCGGACTCGGACTTATGATAGGCATAACCCTTAAAACAAAAAATGCCGCAGAAGTTGTATCAGCTGCCCTTGAAAAGGGACTGCTTATACTTACTGCAAAAACCAAGGTCAGACTTCTTCCGCCTCTTAACATTGATATGGAGGAACTGGAAAAAGGAATGGATATTCTTATTGATATTCTGGAGGGTTGATTTATGGAACTTATGGTATCTTTTAAGAACAATAAATATATTGTTCAGGACAAAAGCCACCAGCGTCAGATTTATACAATAAAGCGAAAGGGCTTTGGAGTTCCACGATATGTTCTTATGGATGCAAGCAATTATCAGCTTTATTCGTTTACACAGACTACAAAGGAAACTGACCGTAAACATTCGTTTATATTAAGTCATAATGACGTTTCAATTATGCACGTTGCCTGTAAATCTCTTTTCCTTGACCCTACAATTACCGTATCGGGAAAAGATATTCACGGTGTTATTATAAAATATGATATAGCAAGTAAAGACCACCGCAATTTTGACATTCTGAAAGAGGGTGTAAGAATAGGCGGTATCAAAACAAATGTTACCGTAAGTCAGGAATTACAGTATGACCTTGAAATAGAGGACAAATTGTTTGATGATTACATTCCTCTTTTTGCAGTTGCCGTAGATATTACATTCGGCGAACTTAACAAAGAAATCAGAAACTAAGGCGAAAAGCACGGAATATGTGCGGATTGCCGTAAAAAACAACAGCTGTGCGGCATAAATACTGCACAGCTATTACAATTATAACGAAATTATTTATTTGAAAGGAAAGATACATATGAAACATCTGCTTAAAATGCTTGACCTTACAACAGAGGAAATCACAGAGATTCTCGACCTTGCCGACCAGCTTAAATATGAGCTGAACCACGGTATTCCACACCCACACCTCAAGGGTAAGACTCTCGGAATGATTTTCCAGAAAGCCTCCACACGTACAAGAGTTTCTTTTGAAACAGGTATGTACCAGCTTGGCGGCTATCCCCTTTTCCTCTCCTCCAACGATTTACAGATTGGCAGAGGCGAGCCTGTACAGGATACAGCACGTGTTCTTTCACGTTACCTCAACGGTATTATGATTCGTACATTTGAGCAGAGCGAGGTTGAAGCTCTTGCTGAATACGGCAGTATTCCGATTATCAACGGACTTACAGACTTCTGTCACCCTTGTCAGGTACTTGCTGACCTTATGACAATCCGTGAGTTCAAGGGCAAGCTTGAAGGCCTTAAAATGTGCTTTATCGGTGACGGAAACAATATGGCAAACTCTCTTATCGTAGGCTGTCTGAAAATGGGTATGGCAGTTTCTATTGCTTGTCCCGATGACTATCAGCCGCCAAAGGAAATTCTTGATTTTGCCGCACAGTATGACTGTTTCGAGATGACAAACTCCCCTGCTCAGGCAGCTAAGGACGCAGATGTTCTCATTACTGACGTTTGGGCATCTATGGGACAGGAGGACGAAGCTGCAAAGCGTCGTGAGGCATTTGCAGGCTATCAGATTAACGATGAGCTTATGGCTTGTGCAAATGCTGATGCAAAACGACGTGCAATTAATGCTTTTCACAGTATCACAACACGAACAAGCCGTTTTTCAGACAAATCCGACGAGGATATGACTCTTATCGGAGCTGACACAAATATCGAAGCTGATTCAGATATTGCTGAGACCCGTGAAATATTGCTCAGTAAGATAAACGAGCTTGGCGAACCGGATTCAACTATTATTCTCCAGAAATACTATTATGACCGCTCTTCCGGCGAGATAGCAAAGCTCCTGTCGATGAAGGCGTCAGCAGTCAGAATGAGAGCCTCACGAGCTCTTGACAAGCTGAAAACAACACTGGCAGCAGCCGGTATCACATTATAAAGGAGTGCGGAATATGAAAGAGAAACGTGATATGCTTGAAAATGCTGATGATAAAACCGTAGAGCTTCTTTCAGGAGTTCCGGTACTCACAAAAGATGAAAAGGAAAGAATGTTGACTATGAGTATGAAAAAACTTGATAAAATGAACAGAGAAGCTAATATATCCAATAATAATGAATACATCGAGGCAAGCGGTGTTGAACGCTATAAGAAGCGTCCGAAGTGGCAAGCATTTG
>CALFMA010000508.1 GCA_937880065.1 uncultured Ruminococcus sp. | reverse complement strand
TGCAAGAAGCGGTAGTCCGTCTTGGTGACCATGTGGCGACCGTCCTGGCCGAGGCCCGCAACTTCGAGCGTAGCCCACACCGGGTCGCCGCTGAAGAGCTGGTTGTAAGATTCAATACGGGCGAACTTGACCATGCGGAACTTCATGACCATGTGGTCCACCAGTTCCTGAGCCTCGGCTTCGGTCAGGGTGCCTTCTTGCAGGTCACGCTGAATGTAAATATCGAGGAATGTTGAAGTACGTCCAAGGGACATAGCCGCACCATTCTGCTCCTTTACAGCTGCGAGATAGCCAAAATAGAGCCATTGAACAGCTTCTTTTGCATTTGCGGCAGGCTTTGAAATATCAAATCCGTAGATTGCACCAAGTTCTTTAAGTTCCTCCAAAGCACGTACCTGCTCTGCAAGTTCCTCACGGAGTCGGATATTTTTTGAAGTCATACGGACGAGAGATGTGTCTATCTGATGCTTCTTGTCATTGATAAGCATATCAATTCCGTAGAGAGCAACTCGTCTGTAATCGCCTATAATACGTCCTCTGCCGTATGCGTCGGGAAGTCCCGTGATAATAGCGGATTTTCTTGCAAGACGCATTTCGGGAGTGTAAGCGTCAAATACGCCCTGATTGTGAGTTTTTCTGTATTTTGTGAAAATCTTTACGATTTCGGGATTTACCTCATAGCCGTACTGTGAGCAGGCATTCTGAGCCATACGGATTCCGCCGAAAGGCTGGAGAGAACGCTTGAAAGGCTTGTCAGTCTGGATTCCCACAATCTGCTCTAAATCCTTGTTAAGATAGCCTGCATCGTGGGAAGTGATAGTTGATACAATATCAGTATCCATATCGAGAACTCCGCCTTTTTCACGCTCCTGACGAGTAAGGTCCATAACAGTATCCCAAAGCTTTTTTGTAGCCTCGGTAGGTGGAGCGAGGAAGCTTTCGTCACCGTCATAAGGTGTATAATTTTTCTTGATAAAATCACGGACATTAATATTTGAAGACCAGCGTCCCTGATTAAAACCTTCCCATTCCATAGGATATTCGTCTACTAAATGAAGCATAGCATCAGTTCTCCTTTTCAATATTTTTCTCACTTAAATTATAACATATCGCCGATAATATGTCAATCTGATTTTCAATGTTTTTTATTGTGTTATTTTTATGTATTGATTATAAAATTATATAAAAAGTGTCGTACACTAAGGCACGACACTTATCCGAATTATTTTTTATTTGATTTTGCCTTTTCTTTTTTCTTTTCGGGCTGTTTTTTCTTGAAATTGAAAAGCTTTTTCGATTCTTTTTCAACAGGCTTTTCCTCAATTGCCTTAATGCCCATGGCTTCTTCTTTTTTTTCGAGATATTCAAAGAGAAGTTTGTAAACGGTAGCAGTTACGGGAACGCTTATGAGCATACCCACAATTCCGCCTAAACCGCCGCCTACTGTTACAGCTGCAAGTACCCATATTCCGGGAAGTCCGATTGAATTTCCCACAACCTTCGGGTAAACGATATTACCCTCAAGCTGCTGGAGAATAAGGAGAAATACTACGAAAATCAGCGCCTGCATTGGGTTTTCAGTGCAGATGATAAATGCACTGATACCTGCACCGAGAAATCCTCCGACAATAGGAATAAGTGCGGTAACTCCCACAAGAACAGAACTCATAGCCGCATAGGGGAGCTGCAAAATTTTCATACCGATGAAGCAGAAGCAGCCCAGTAAAATTGCTTCGATAAACTGTCCCACAAAGAAGCTTTTGAAAGTATCATCAGCAGTTTTGCAGACTTTATTAATCTTCTGAGTTGTTGTATCCTTGAAAATAACATTTTCAAAGCGGTTGAGGTCGCAATGAATTTTATCCTTGCGGGCAAGGAGATAAATTGCGAAAATCAGGGCAATAACAACATTTGTAACCGTACCTGTAACAGTTCCCACAATTCCAACGGCAGAGGTAATAATTCCCATAACTCCTGTTTTGAGGAAACTTCCTGCCTTTTCGGTAATGCTTGCCCAGTCAAGTGATTTCACATCGAATTCATTGTAAAGAGCCATAGCCTCTTTCTGAATATCGGGATATTCTTCAAGCATTTTGAAAGCATAGTTGCTTATTTTATCGAATAACGGCGGTATTTCGTCGAAAATCAGCTTGAAAGCACCGAATAATTCGGGAATTACAATTTTCAGAATAAGTGCAATAATTGCCAATACAATGAGGAATGAAAGCACAATGCAAACAGGCCGCCGTGCTTTGATTATTCCCGTTGATTGGGTGTTGGGAAAGTATCGTTTTTCCAGTCCGCTTAAAATTATGTTGAAGATATAAGCGATGACTGCACCGAGAATAAGCGGAAAAATCGCCCCGTAAATTACCCCTATTACATTGGCGAAAAATCCGAAGTTTTTAACTGCAAGGCATATGCTGATAATAAACAGCGATATGACCGCATAGCGTTTGATTTCCTTTTTTTCCATAAAATCCTCCAAAAATAATCTATACGAATTTATTATAGTTCATTTATGTGTTTATATGGTGTTAGAATTGTAAATAAATTTCAAACGGAATAAAAATGTTGACTTAAACTGTTATTGACCTTTTGTGCTTTTAGGTGTATAATAATAACATAATATTATGGTTACAGACTAAAAGGAGGCGTAAAAATGGAAAACGGAGTTTACAGAATAGGCAGGGTAATCGTGGACAAGAGCCTGCATACTCAAAGCGGAAATGAGCCGTTTTTCCGATATTTCGGCAATGATGTAACATATTCAATCCGCCGTACAATATGCGACGAGGACTATCCTGAATTTGCGGAATGTCTTGAAAATGTGGAGTTCGGTACGGAGAGCAGTACGGTAATCCGTATGAGGGGAGTAAACGGTCAGCTACGCTGGATACTGGCAACTGTACGGATTAAGGATGAAACGGCTGAACCGCTGTATATCGTGGATTTCAGCGATATTTTATCCCTTAACAGAAGTTCCACGGAAAAGGAACGGATTGTTTCGGAATACCGCTATTTAATGAGCCTTTCCTCTGATATTGCCTTTGAGTACAGCTTTGAAACCCGTCATATCCGCATATATATGCAGGATTGCTGCCGTGAAAATGTGCTGATTGACGAGGAACTTGAACTGTGGCAGAAAAAATCAATTGAAAACGGCTGGGTTTTATCCCGATATATCGACATTTTCAACAGCTTGTGCAGGGATATAAAAAACGGCATTTACCGCTTTGACTATGAACTTGAATGTTCAATTCTCACAGGTGGAAAAACCAGAGAAATGTGCCTTTTCAGGGGAATCACACGGTTTATTGACCCTAAGCAGAGAAAGGTAAGCGGACTTATTTCAGTTGTCACATCAAGGCAGAAATCCAAGGATATTAACCTTGCCCTTGAAGCAAGCAGGGATTCACTTTCGGGACTTCTTAACAAACGTGCCGTTACTTCATATGCCGAGGAATTGCTTGGGGGAATGCCCTCATTCAACGTGAATTTGGTAATTGTTGATATTGATAATTTTACCGATGTTAACGCAAATTACGGTCATCTTTTCGGTGACGAGGTAGTTTATACCATTGCAGGGATAATTAAAAAAGAGCTTGGCACACGGGGAATTGCAGGACGAATAAGCGGCGGCGGATTTCTAATTGTCCTTGAAAATACCCGTGATGAGGAGGATTTGCGAGGAGTATTACGTGCAATCCGTACAAATACGGAATCCGTATTCAACGGCAGATTTGAAAATTTCCGCCTGACTTGTTCAATGGGAATTTCATCATATCCCAAGGACAGCAGGGAGTTTGACGAACTGTTTATGCAGGCGGATAAAGCCCTGTATATCGCCCAGCAAAAGGGACAAAACAGATATGTTATATACGACATTGAAAAGCACGGAGTCGTTGAACGTGACGTTGAAAATAAAATTGCGTATCTTGGCGGAAATAAGGATTCCAACGACAAGCTGACCTTTGCGGCAAATCTGTCGGAAAGCCTTGTATACGGACGAATTCCCGATATTTCCGTTTTGCTGGAGCAGATACGTTCAGTCTTTGGAATTGACGATATATGCGTATTTGCAGGCAATGATATGAGCCTTATACTAAGCTGCGGAAATGCGTCAAGCAGAAATGCGGCATATCTCCTTAAAAATAATTATACGGACAGATTTTCGGGGGACGGCATATTTGCTATTGACAACGTAAATGAGCTGGAGGGACGTGACGACAATGCCTTTTCACAGCTTACGGCGGAAAATATCGGCGGTACTGTGCAGTATCTCATAACCGATGAGAGCATTATCAAGGGCGTAATTTCCTTTTGTTATATCGGACGTTTCAAGAAGTGGTCTGTATCGGATATGAATTATTTCGCTATATTAGGCAGATTAGTAGCTTCAATCCTCAAAAAGCAGGCTTTTATCTGAGTTATTACAGTCTATTTACAAAGTTTTTAATATTTGCATATTTCATTGACGGACGTAATTTATTATGCTAAAATATAGATAATAAAGCTGACGGAGGTGCTGATGTGAAAAGGTATCTGAAATATGCGTTGCTGATTATGGTTGTGCTTTTGCCACTTGTTATGGGAGGATGTCAGCCACATTACAGTATATATATCGAATATGAAAATAATTCAATCTACATGGAAGATAAAATGATTGACATTCTTATTCCTGAAAAGAAATTAAATCATGCATATATGGAATTTAATTCCCATAACGGTCTTGTGTCAGAGGAAAGCGAAATTGTTAGATATAAAGATGAAAATGATTATAACAGTATGTTTTTTCATACCAATCTGATACAGGAATACAGCTTTTTACAAGAAAAAGCAATTTTAACTTTGAACAGCAAAAATGCTTTTTACAATATGTGTGATGATTTCGGAACATTCCGCATTGTTGTTTTTGACAAAGATGGGAAAATACACAACATTTCCGAAGAAATTCCCTTTAAATCCAGCGAAAGATATTATCTTGACAATAATATAGCCTATAATCCCGAGACAAACACTGTTTCGCCTCTATATGAGAATATTGACGGATTTAACCCGTGGTCACTTGTGTCATTGATATTTGCTTGGATAGTGCCGTTCTTTTCGATTGTTATGTTTCTTGTGCTGTTTCTGCCGAAAGACGTATCTCTTGCAAAAAGTCCGTGGACGCTTTTTATATTTGGTGTAATGCTTATTCCCTTAGTAGTATATCTTTTCTTCCGCTATGATGATGCAGTAAAAAGCTCTATAAGCGACAAAATGGCAGTTGAAAACTTTTTTGATTTTGGCTCGTCATGGATATTTGCACCTTATGTTTTAGTGCCGTATATTGCCTTTGCAGGTGCAGCTTTTTTAATATATCGCAGACGAAAAAATGATAAGGAAAGTCAGAGTAGTATTTTCCCTGAAATTGAAATGAAATGAAAAATCCCCACAGCGATAATCGTTGTGGGGATAGCTTTTTAACCGAACATTTTAGCGAATACTTCGGGGAAACCGTAGCAGAGAGTACACATAATTGCAGATGCAAGGCAAAGTCCGAGGAAAATAGCAGGTACAGCCTTTTTCAGCGGAATTTTACGGAGCGCTGCAATAAGTGAGCCTGTCCAAGCACCTGTGCCTGGGAGAGGTATACCAACGAAAAACAGCAGGAACCAGAATTCGCCTTTTTCCATAGTAGAGCTTTTATTCATAGCCTTATCTTCGAGATATACAACCATTTTTGTAAGCAGAGGAACTTTGTGCTTTTTGAGAAAATCGAAAATTTTATCAATAAACAGCAGAATAAAGGGGATAGGGAGAATATTTCCCAGCATACAAACCCATATAGCCTGAATAAGTTCCATATCAAGAACACGTGCAGCAATTATACCGCCTCTCAGCTCGATAATCGGGAGAATTGATACAAGAAATGGGATAAGCCAGTCGGGTATTCCGTGTTCAGCCAACCAGCCTGTCATTGCTTCTGTAATTCCACTCATATTTATACTTCCTTTCAAATCAAACAGTAAATTTATTATTGCATATTTTTGAAAAATAGTCAAGGAGTTTTAAAACATTTGGAGAAATGTTTTATTTTTAGCACGAATTTTACAAAGTGTTGTTGCTTTCTTTGTTGAGAATAGCCATAAATTCCTCGCCTGTAATAGTTTCCTTTTCAAGGAGGAATGCTGACAATTCGTGAAGTTTATCAATGTTATCCTTGAGTATCTGCTGAGCTTTCTGATGTGCCTTGCGGACAATATCGTTTACTTCAGTATCAATTTTAGCCGCAGTTTCAGCAGAGCAAGCGAGAGATGTATCGCCGCCAAGGTACTGATTTGTCACGGTTTCAAGGGCAACCATATCGAATGTGTTGCTCATGCCAAATCGTGTTACCATTGCTCTTGCGATTTTTGTTGCCTGTTCAATGTCGTTCGACGCACCGCTTGTGCAGGTATTGAATACAAGTTCCTCAGCAGAACGTCCGCCTGTGAATGTGGCAATACGTGCGAGGGCTTCTTCCTTTGTGAGCAGGAATTTTTCGTCTTCGTCAACCTGCATTGTGTAGCCTAAAGCACCGCTTGTACGTGGAATAATGGTGATTTTATGTACAGGTGCGGAGGCTTTCTGCATAGCCGCAACAAGTGCGTGACCGATTTCGTGATAAGCAATAAGTTCCTTTTCCTTTTGGGAAATAACGGCATTTTTACGCTGATAGCCTGCAATTACAACTTCTACGCTTTCTTCAAGGTCGGATTGATTTACAAGCTTTCTGTCATTTCTTACAGCACGGAGAGCCGCCTCGTTGATGATATTTGCAAGCTCAGCACCCGACGCACCTGCTGTAGCACGGGCGATAGCGTTATAGTCGATATTTTCCTCTGTCTTGATTTTTTTAGCATGAACTTTCAGTATTGCCTCACGTCCGTTAAGGTCGGGGAGTTCCGCAGGGATACGTCTGTCGAATCTTCCCGGACGGAGGAGGGCAGGGTCAAGGGATTCGGGGCGGTTTGTAGCTGCGAGGA
Source organism: uncultured Ruminococcus sp. (assembly GCA_937880065.1). Next base: position 196 of record CALFMA010000508.1, on the reverse strand, counting down.
TTACAACGCCCTTTTTGCCGTCAAATCCGTCCATTTCGGTGAGAAGCTGGTTAAGAGTCTGCTCTCTTTCATCGTGTCCGCCGCCCATACCGGCACCTCTGTGACGACCAACAGCATCAATTTCATCAATGAAAATGATACAAGGTGCGACTTTTGCTGCATCCTGGAACAGAGTTCTCACACGGCTTGCACCGAC
>CALFMA010000507.1 GCA_937880065.1 uncultured Ruminococcus sp. | reverse complement strand
AAACCTCAACTGCAAGCTTGTTGCCCTTTTCTTTCAGATAGGGTGTGATGTTGAACTCGGAGGGAGTGAAGCTGTCCTCGGAGTAGCCTACAAACTCACCGTTAAGCCAGACATAAATGGCAGTCTCTACACCCTGAAAGCTGATGAATGTTTCCTTGCCGAGAAGTGCATTGTCAACATCGAAGAACTTTACATAGCTGCCTACGGGATTACGTTTCTGCGGAATCTGCGGAGGGATGAGGCTTTCCCGTCCCTCCCAAGGGTACTGAGTGTTCACATACTGTGGCTTGTCATAGCCCTGCAACTGGATGTGTCCGGGGACTGTGATTTCATCAAAGTTTGTTACATCAAAATCGTTCTTATAGAAGTCAGACGGTCTGTTGTCGGGATGTTCTGTATACGCAAATTTCCAAGTGCCATTAAGGCTCTGACGGAGATTTCCGTCCTTTGTTGTATATGTATGGTCGGAGTGTGCCTTTTCTCTGTTAACTTCAAAAATTTCAGGATTTGCAAGCCATTCAAGTGTGGGTTTCATAATAATGTCCTCCTTTAAGAGTTATGTTCTTTGTCCCAGTTTTCATTCGCCTTTTCAACTGTCAGTCTTGACAGTAGAATTGTAATCACAAGATTCAAAATCATCGGCAGCCAGAGATACATGAAGTGAAGCATATTGATGCAGGATTCCGGCTGTACAGCTGCATTTGCCACAGAACCACCTGCGGCAAGAAGCCAGCCTGTGAGTGCTGTTCCGATACCACCTCCGATTTTTACGCCGAGAGATGAGCAGGAATACATTGTTCCGTCAATTCGTTTGCCTGTTGTCCGGTATGTATAATCGGAACAAGCTGCGATAAGTGCGTTAAGATCTCCTTGCATAGGGCTCATTGCGATTGCGGCTACACCTGTGAAGATGAGCATCATCGGAATGTTCTGCATATATCCGCCCACAACCACAAGTCCTCTTGCAATGGTGGAAATCAGGTAGCCGGTGAGGTTGAGCTTGTACATGCCCTTGCATTTCTTGACAAGATAGGGAGTAATCAGCAGACCGCAGATCATTGGGATGTTGATTGCAAGCGAGAAAGTGCCGAGCAGATCCTCATCACCGAGGATGTATGTCATGTAGTAAATACCCATACTGAGTGTGGCGGAGAAAAGCTGCGTCAGGATGTAGACCGCACAGATGATGATGTAGTATTTGTTTGCAAGGAGCAGCTTTGCAGCGTCGAGCAGTGAGTACTTCTTGCTTTCGTCCTCAGTGCGGTGCTCCTTGTCTGCAAGCTCAAAATCAGGATAAGCATCTGCGGAGAATTTTGCAGCCTCTTCATCGGCATGATTTTCATTTTCCAGTTCTTCTTCGGGAAGCTCCTTGACGGAGAATACGGAGATGGTGTTGACCACAAGTCCGATCACTGCGTAGATGATTGCAATATTCCTCCAACCTTCCACACCGCCGCCGCACCAGTCAACGGCTTTCACAGTTATCGACTGGATCAGGAGGCTTGTGCCGAATGCGAAGATGAAGCGGATGGAACCCATTTGTACTCGCTCGTTGCCGTTTTTGGTGATGAGTGCAGTAAGTGCAGAATAGGCGATGTTGTTTGCGGTATAGAAGACGGCATTGAGCAGTATGTAGGTGATGAAGAAGTATGCATATTTTGCTACATCACCCCATGTTGTAGGAATTGCAAAAATTGCAGCCAGCATAATACTGCAGCCGATGTATGGAAACAGCATCCAAGGACGAGCCTTGCCGAGCTTCGTTTTGGTTTTGTCAATAAGCGAACCGAATATGACATCTGTAAATCCGTCAAAAATTTTTGAAACCATCATCAGCGTTCCGACAATGCCTGCGTTCAGTCCTGCTGTATCGGTCAGATAGATCATAACAAAGGTGGCGAGGAAGGCATATACAACGTTTCCTGCGATATCTCCTGATCCGTATCCGATTTTGTTGTACCATTTCAGGTATTTCTTTTCAGTCATGTTACTCTCTCCTTCAAACGAATTCATTGTGATTTTTACATATGTCCGAAGCAGGTCTCGAGTTCTGCTTTGGGAACAGTGTTCATTTCGGATGAAGCACTGCAATTCGATTAAAGGCGCCTTTACTTTCTGATTATATTCTAACATATCTAATATCATATTTCCATAAACACAATAGAACAAAATATGCACAAAATGATACTTTACGGTTGAATTTTGCTTTTGAGTATGGTATAATATATACAGGAAATCCATAAGCAAATATTTTGGGGAGGAAATTGTATGTATACCAATGTTGCTTATCTTCACAATTCTCTGAATGATATGGTTGATACAAGTCGTTCACTTGTTGTTACAAGCTGTGGGTATTATCGTGTTCACAGCCGTTCGACCGTTTCAACAGAACGTCCGCAAGGCAGAAGAGATTATCAGCTACTATATATTGCCAAAGGAAAGGGATATTTTTACTTTGACGGCCTTGAAGGAAAAGAAACAATTATCACTGAAGGGAATATGATTCTGTTTCGTCCGGGTGAGATACAATATTATTACTACCATGCTCCTGATAAAACCGAGGTCTACTGGGTGCATTTTACAGGAAGAATGGTTGAAGGCATTCTGGATAACTATGAAATGCCGCAAAAGGAAAATGTATTCTATACGGGAACATCTTCCGACTATGCGTGGTTATATCGTCAGATGATACAGGAATTACAGCTGTGCCGTCCGAATTATGAGGAGTTACTTACGCTGAATCTGCGGCATATTTTTATACAGATTAACCGCTACATCAAAGAGGGACGCAAAAAGGGCAGCAACATTCAAAATGAGATTGAACGTGCTACCCATTATTTCAATGAACACTATAACGAACAGATCAACATTGATGATTATGCTGCCTCACGGCACATGAGTACCTGTTGGTTTATACGAAGCTTTCGACAGATTGTGAAAGTCACACCAATGCAGTATATTCTTTCGCTGCGTATGGCGAATGCACAAAGCTTACTCGAATCGACGGAGTACAACATCTCCGAGATTGCAGAAGCAGTCGGATATGACAATCCTCTCTATTTTAGCAGGCTGTTTCATAAGCATATCGGTGTATCACCGTCGGAGTACAGGAAAATGAGAACAGGAAGGTTATAACGAAAACGGCAGCCCGATTCGGGCTGCCAAAATGATTTTATCAGTTGAATGATGGCGGCTGTACATTTGTATTTGGAAAAGG
>CALFMA010000506.1 GCA_937880065.1 uncultured Ruminococcus sp. | reverse complement strand
CAGAACTCAAATACTACCAAAAAGAAATTGAAACTATGCCGAGAGAAGAAATGAAAAAGCTTCAATCGGAAAAGCTCGTCAAGCAGGTAAAGCACGTTTATGACAATGTACCTTATTACCGCAATCTTATGGACGAAAAAGGTGTAAAGCCTGAAGATATCAACGGAATTGAAGATTTACACAAGCTCCCCTTCCTTACAAAAGCAGATTTACGTGATGCTTATCCTTACGGCCTACTTGCAAAGCCTCTTGATGATTGTGTACGCATTCAGTCAACATCAGGCACAACAGGTCGCCGTGTAGTTGCTTTCTACACACAGAAGGACGTTGATTTGTGGGAAGACTGCTGCGCTCGTGCAATTGTTGCCGCCGGCGGTTCAAACAAGGATGTATGTCAGGTTGCTTATGGCTACGGCCTTTTCACAGGTGGCCCCGGTCTTAACGGCGGTTCACATAAGGTCGGCTGTCTTACCCTTCCTATGTCATCGGGTAACACAGAGCGTCAGATTCAGTTCATGACTGACCTTAGCGCTACTATTCTTTGCTGTACTCCCTCATATGCTGCATATATAGGTGAAACACTCAAAGAGCAGGGCTACAAGCCTGAGGATATTCCTCTTAAAGCAGGCATCTTCGGCGCAGAGCCCTGGACAGAAGAAATGCGCAGAGGTATTGAAGCTACACTCGGCATAAAGGCTTATGATATTTACGGCCTTACTGAAACAACCGGCCCCGGCGTTTCTTTTGAATGCAGTGAGCAGACAGGTATGCACATTAACGAAGACCACTTTATACCGGAAATAATTGATCCTGATACAGGCGAAGTTCTTCCTGAGGGCGAGGTAGGAGAACTTGTATTTACAAGCCTTACAAAGGAAGCATTCCCCCTTCTCCGTTACAGAACAAGAGATTTATGCGTACTCAGCCGCAAGAAGTGTTCATGCGGACGTACTCTCATTAAGATGAGAAAGCCTATGGGAAGAAGCGACGATATGCTTATTATCCGTGGTGTAAACGTATTCCCATCACAGATTGAAACTGTACTTATCGAGCAGGGCTATTCACCAAACTATCTCATTGAGGTTGACCGTGTAAACAACACAGATACCCTTGATATCAGCGTTGAGATGAATCCCGACCAGTTCTCAGATAAGATGAAAGTAATGCAGGAGCAGGAAAAGGCACTTGCACTTGCTATAAAGACAATGCTTGGAATTAACCCCAAGGTACACCTTGTAAGTCCAAAATCCATTACAAGAAGCGAGGGCAAGGCTGTACGAGTTATCGACAAGAGAAAGCTTCACGATTAAAAGGAGGAAAGAACTATGGCAAACGCAAAACAGATTTCAGTATTCGTTGACAACAAGCCCAATCAGCTTACAGGAGTGATGTCACTTCTCAAAGAAAGCGGAATTAATATCCGTGCATTAAGTCTTGCAGATACATCTGATTTCGGTATTCTCCGAATGGTTGTAAATGACACAGACAAGGCTGAAAAGGTGCTGAAAAACGCTTCCTATGCCGTTACTGTAACGGAAATTGTAGCAATCACAATCCCCGATTCTCCCGGACAGCTCAGCCGAGTTCTTGATATTCTCGGAGCTGAAAATGTAAATCTGGAGTACCTTTACGCATTTACAGGAGCATCTGACAAGTCTGTTTCATTCGTTATCCGTGTGGACGACATCAAGCACGCCTCCGATGCACTTACAAAGGGCGGAATTATTCAGCTTACAGAGCAGGACCTTTCTGAATAATGCGTAATTCGTAATTCTTAATTATTTAAAGAGCTGTTAGCTTTTAGCTGTTAGCCTTTAGCTATGCTGGCGACTTATATAATTTGTAGAACCTTGTAACAACTAAAACTTTTTTCTAAACGCAAATGGTAGAGGACTTAAATGAAACTCATTTGAAAAGACTAATTGACACGAATG
>CALFMA010000505.1 GCA_937880065.1 uncultured Ruminococcus sp. | reverse complement strand
CTTTGAAAATGGTACGTGTACGTTTGAAAATTGCGAGAAAGCAGAAGACGGACATATGCATGTTTATAAAGAAGGCGAATGTGTTTGCGGCAAAACCAAAGGCACAGCGCTTGCAAAGGGCGATATTAACGGTGACGGCAGAATTGACGTATTTGACCTTATCACAATGAGAGAATTCTTCGTTAACTTTACAGAAAATAGCTCTCCTTTCGCAGGCGCCGATATTGACGGAAACGGAAGTGTTGCAATCAATGATATGGTTATGCTGGCAGGCTATCTGGTGGGTAAAATCAATGTTTTCCCTGACATCTATGCAACTTCAACTACCGCCACAACAACCGCAAAACCTACAATAACAACTACAACTCCTGCTTATGGGGCAGATATCTATGAGCCGAATAATCTTTATGTGCCTGTTGACACCTCAAAGGGAAGCATTGTCATTGATTACAAACACGGCTATGAAATTGAAGTATACAACACAGACTGCAATAAAGGAAGCTTTTTTGAAAATCATTCAGGTTCGGATTTTTTACTGCTGCATTGGTCAGATGTTGAAAATCTCCGTTCCACTATAAGAAAAAAAGTGCCAGAACAGGCTCCGCCCATTTCAAGAATAAGCAGCAGCACCGCATCATTTTCTTATTACGGTGACGCTCATGGTGACTGCTTTGTAGGCTTACACGGCTGGATGCAAGGTAATCTCTGCGAATACTACATTATCGACTATTACAACGGCAAACTGCCCGTAGGTGATGCCGAATTTGTAAATACAGTTGATATTGACGGAATTAAGTATGATGTCTATAAGGGAATGAAACAGGACGCACCCTCAATTGAAGGTGAAAGGACATTCCCCGTATATTACAGCGTCCGCAGCGAACAAGAGCATAAGTATGATACTGTTGATTCCAGCTTTTACTGCAATGTCATAAGTCATTTCAGACATTGGGAAGCTTCAGGTCTTGAACTTGGTGAAAGACTTTATGATGTATCTATAATTGCAGATTGCGGTAACGGTTCAAACGGATTGCTTCAATTCAGAGGTGTAGACATAGATGTTCCCACAGTTGACGCAAATCCCGAATACAATCTTGATTTCGTTTACGAAAATGATGCAAATAATACACCCGATGAAAACGGCTATTTCATAAATGAAGGCTTTGAAAATGGTGTCGGCGGTTTCCTTTCCACAACAAATGGTTTCGGAAAAACCACCACAACCGAAAGCTTTAGCGGAAATAAGTCATTTATGGTAGAAAACTATAACAAAACTTCGGCATACGCTTATCTGCCAATAAATTGCGTAAACGGTGAAAAACGTGGTATAAATCTTATGGCAATGCAGAACGGTGCTGTAAGCGATACAATCACTTTGGTGCTTAGTTACGACCTTGAAGGCGACATCCCTTGTATGTCACATAATCTCTTGCTTGATTCAGTTGAAGCACCTAAGGGCGAATGGGTAAAGCTTTCCTGTCCCGAGTTTGAATTTCCCGAAAATGCTACATCAGCTAAACTTAAAATATCAGCAGGAATCAATGATAATTCATTCTACATTGATGATGTGAAACTTTCACAAGCTGTGGAAATTAAACCCGATGAAAACGGCTATTTCATAAATGAGGACTTTGAAAAAGGTGACGGCGGTTTCAAAACCATAACAAACAACGTAGCAGAAATCTGTTCAACCGAAAGCTTTAGCGGAAATAATTCATTTAAGGTATCAGACCTCTTTTATTCCGGTGCATATGCTTGGAAGAAATTGGAGTGTGTACCCGGTGAAAAACGTGCCGTAAAGCTTATGGTAATGCAGGACGAAATTGAAACCGATACAATCATTCTAAGACTTGCTTATAAGCCAGCAGACGAATACGACATGATATATATAGAGCTTGGTTCGGTTGAAGCGCCTAAAGGCGAATGGGTAAAGCTTTCCTGTCCCGAATTTGAAATTCCCGAAAATACTGCATTTGTTAAACTCTACATATCAGCAACTGAATCATTATACATTGATGATGTGACAGTTTCAGCAGTTGAATAATCCGAAACAATTCCATATAAAACGGCTGGGAGAAATCCCAGCCGTTTGTTATATATTTTGTGATGTTATGAAAATGTTTATGCTTTGTCTATTGACATATATTTGAATACGTGTTAAAATAATTAAAGGTAGTCTTTGTAAAAATATAGACTGCCGTAAATTTACGGGAATAAATATTCCCGATTGGAGGAAAATTATGAAAAGCAACTCAAACATCAAAGCAATCAGCAAATTCATTGCATTTGTGACAGCCTTTACAAGCATTGCCGCATCATCAGGCTTAACAGCATTTGCAGCAGAAGAAGCTGAACCCGCATTCACCGAGAAATCTCTCACCGCCCTTGTCAACTCCATTGACAACGTGGCATCAATCGAATGCCGCTATTACAACGCAATGCCCAATGTCCCCTATATGAAATTATCTCAATACTATAATCTCTGGACAGGTCAGGAACTTGCAATTGCAAATAACAATGACGGCACTTATGAGGTTACTGTTCCGGCAGGCGTAAAGGGTACATATGACGTTGAAAATGACATTGTAAGCACAGATGATGCAGGCTACTTCTTTATGCCCGAAGATGAACTCAATGCAGAAAACCCTTATGCTAATCTGTATATCAGAAGCCCCGAAGTTGACTACACAGCTGCTGCCTTGGAAATTGATTTCAGCAACTACAATATCGACCTTATGGGCGATGAAAATGAAATCTGGGTTCCTGTTGCTACTCTCTGCGATGTGTATGCTTCAAGCCTTAAAATTCCTTTCTTTATGGAGGATACTCTCATTTTCGGAAATGAGCTTATGTCTGAATTCTCAATTACAAATCTTCCATTGTCGGAAAGCCACGGAGCAGGCTTGCTCAATCAGTACGCAAACGGCAGACCTGCGGATTTAGCTGAATTCAACTACAACGAACTATGCCTTGCATTCGACCTCAACTATGGTTTCCCCGGCAGACCATACTTCACAGACCTCATTAAGGAAAAAGGCCTTGACGGTATGCTCACAGAGGGAAATGACACAACAAAAACTATCAAGGAGCTTTTGCTTTCAACAGATTTTGTTGCATACAACTGCGGATTTGACCTGCTTAATATGTACCTCTGGGACGGCGGTCATACTCAGTTTGTAGCACTTCCTGCAATATACAATCAGGATTTTGCACTTCAGGCACAGCAGTACGCTATGTCATTGGGACTTACTTTTGAAAATTCGGCTGATTTATACGGCGACCAGATGTCTATGATTGCAAGCCAGACGGCAATACTTGAAGCAAGAAATGCAATGTTCGAAACTGCTGACAGCGTTGAATTTTATGACAGCGGTGCAGCTTACATCGTTAAGGATAACACAGCTATTTTCGGCTTTGACTCATTTGTGACAGATATGGCAGCTTGGGTTTCCTACTACAACGGTGACGCAGAACTGCCGAAGGAAATTGTAACTGATTTCTACAATTGCATTCTTTCAGCAGATGAAAATCCCGAAATCACAAACTTTGTAATCGACCTCGGTACAAACACAGGCGGTGCTGTTATGGTTGCCGACTATATGCTCGGATTAATTGCTGACATTGACGCTATCCATTACAAAGATAACATCAACGACATTCCTATGGGTGAGAAATTTGAAGTTGACAAGAACTTTGATAAGGTTATTGACATCAAGGACGATGAATTCACAACAGACCTGAATTTCGGCGTTATTACTTCAAATAGGTCATTCTCCTGCGGAAATCTTTTCCCATCAATTGCCCGTGAAAACGGAATAATGCTTATGGGTGAAAAAAGCGGCGGCGGTTCTTGTGCAATTGACGTTCACGTAACAGCAGACGGTATGCCTTTCATCATTTCATCAGGTGTATGCCTTACTGACAAGGACTTCAACAGCATTGACCTCGGTATAACTCCCGACTATGAAACATTCAAGGTTAACGCAGACGGCACAAAGGATTTCTCCAACACATACAACTTTGACACAATCAATAACTGCTTTGACGATTTCTACGGAACAGAAGTTGTAACTACTACTGCAACTACTACAACTGAAACAACAACTACCACTACTACAACTACTACAGCTGTAGAAACAGAAACAACAACAGAAGATACAACAACTACTGAAACTACAGAGGCTTCAACTACAACAGAAACTACAACTACAGCTCCCGAAACTACAACTACTACAGCTACAACAACACAGCCCACAACAACAACAAATATCGCATCTGACGAGGACCTCTGCACATGGGCAGCTAACGACTATAACACAAAGACAGGAAATACAGCTTATAAGGCTGAAATCACATCAAAGAGCGATGTATACGAAATCACTCTCACAGATTCTGAGGGCAAGGTTCTCGATGTATACTCAATCGACCCTGCAACTGGCGTTGGTTCAGCAGCATCAGGCGAGGAAGTTAACCTCCCACAGACAGGTACACTTTCATTGAACAACCTGTTCATGGTTCTCGGTGCATTTGCATTGACTGTATGCGGTTTCTTTGCTGTAATGGCATCAGGAATGTTCCGCAGAAAGACAAATGAAGAATAAAAGTCACCATTAATTGGCGGCAAATAAAAAGCTACGGCATATAGAAAGGCTGTGCGGGGAAAATCCTGCACAGCCTTTTTGTGTGTTTGAACTGGAGTTAGGCAAGAAAAATGCGGTCAGGTGGACTGACCGCAGAATATTCGCTTTATTCTTAAATCGTTTAAATATTCGCCACCAACATTCAAGCAGAGAATAGTATCAGTTACATAACATCAACTATTTGGTATTATTTTTAATTTCTATATTTTCAGATATTTCTGGAATCCGTTTTATCAAAATTTGACACATACCAAAAGTAATATTTTCTTTTAATGTAAATGGTGCATTTTTACAGCCATTTAATAAAGATTTTAAATCACCATCATAACCAAAAACCTTTTTCATTTTTACAATCAATTTTATATCATTGACAGGTTTAGTTAAAGATATGCTATAGCAGTCTATATTTTCATTTTCTTCAACAAATCTATCTTTTACAATAAAATCGATAAATGAATAAAAATTTTTAAAAACACGTTCCGGCAAACAATCATTAATTGCTATTGAAATACTATCATACATAAATATCTCTTTTGAAAGCGTATCTTTTTTCATTAAATATACGTATTCACCATCACCATCGCCTATTGCAAAATAGTTAGGCATATATTTATCAATTTCATAATATTGATTACGTTCTTTAACTTCTTCAGAACTGTAAATCAAGTCTGAATTTATAGATTGGAAACCATTAGAGTATCTTAAAAAATCAATATATGAGTGTGGGAATCGTATATTATAATTTTGCATTAAACTTAGTAATTCATCATCGCTTATTCCGGGATTTTGCTTATCTATATTATAATCCAAGTATATATCCTCCTAAATAGTATAGCAACAGTCAATCTAATATGATTGACTGTTAACTGTACATGTCATCTATATCTTAAATAGCCCCTAAGCTATTAAAATATTTATATGCTTTCTTAATAGCCTTTTGTGCAGACTTTTTACTTACACCAGCATCTATCATAGAAGAATAAGAAAAATTAAACTCATCTCTTAAGCTTGTCGCATAACCTAAGGTTCTTCTACGTGTTTGTTGACTAGAACTAATTAAAGCATGAGCAGAACCAGATTCAGATTTTAATAATATAGCCGGAGCATCGTTTCGCCTGTAACGAGGTATTTTATTTTCAGTTGCCCACTTATCTTGAATTATATGATGAGATTGAACTCGTCCATCAGCAGCAGAATTGGTATAACCTACTTTTCGATTTTTCTGCGGTGATAAATTACCATGTCTATCAATATCACCAGTTTCGTATCCATTCGGCTTTTTACACTTATTATGCACCAGCACAGAAGATTCGCCGACAAAATAAGTATGGAAATCCTCTACCTCAAAGTTATAAACCTTGATTGGTGATTCAAGAAGTTCATGCTGAATTGCTTCAACAACTACATACTCGCCGTTTGAAAGAACAAGTATATCGCCTGCACGAAGCTTGATTGCCAATGTCCAGCCTAACTTCGGTACATAGAATGGGTGACTTGGTGTTGTAATGATTTCCTCGCCGTTGACAAATACGTGTACAAGCTCTGTAGTTTCATTCTCGTATGTTTCTTCAACTGTCTTGTATGCTACTTCGCCTGTTTCGGGATTTTCTGAAAGCACCTTGTCGCCTGCCTGAATTTCTTCAATAGGCTTCTGTCCGTCCTCTGTTGCTACAAGTGTTCCTGCCACAAAGCACCATGATGCTGTTTCTGCATTTCGGAGTCCCTTAGCAGCACCGCCGAACGCAACAGCTTCAAGTCCTACTGTAAACAAATCTGCAACGAATTGACCTGCATTAAATTCTCGTTTTTCGCCGCTGTACACATAATATTCAAGGTTTCTGTTTATTACAGTTCCTATATTATAGGCACTTTCAATCATTCTTCCACCATTACCTATTATGTGTGCATATTTCTTGACCTTACAAGCCCAGCTGAAGCCCTTAAATCCTGCTCCGATTGCATCACCTACACCGGGAATTGCTGATATAAAGCTGCTGAATGCCATAAATGCATTGCCTTCTGCTACATACCATATGCCGTTTGCTATATCAAATACAAATCCTATTCCCGGTATTAATCCAAGCACATCAAGTATTCCGTGACCTATGCCCTTCCAATTAATTGCAGGACTAAGTCCGAACGGGTCTGCAAGATTTATCGGATTACCCTCAACATAAGCATAACGGTTAAGCGTCGGGCTGTTGGTAATTGTACCAATAAGCACGTCCTGATTGATAAATCGCTTTATTTCAGGGTTGTAATATCTTGCACGCATATAGTACAGACCATTTTCATCTGTAGATACGCCGTATTCACCGTTGTACAAGAATATTATACCATATTTATTTTCAGAAAGCAACTCACCATATGGGCCGTATTCAAATCTTTCTACAATTTCACCGTTTATGTCAGTTATTGCTTCTGTGCTTCCTATGTTGTTGAAGTGGTATACAAGGTATTCATCGTCTTTTTCCTGTCCGATTAATCCTGTTCCATATACATAGTATGTTGTTTCGTCGTTTGTGGTTGATGTAAGAATTCTTGTAAGAGAACCAACACTGTCTACAACATATTTTGTTGTAACGTCATTTGTGGTCTGGCTGATTCTGTTATTCTCCGCATCATAGCTGTACGTTGTTCCCCCTGCTGAAACAAGTCTGTTTCGGCAGTCATATTTGAACTCTGCCATACTGCCATTAAGCGGGCCATAAATCATATTGCCGTCTGCATCGTACTTTACATCTTCGCCGTTGTATTTTATAAGCTGATTATTTGCATTATATGCCATTTCAGCGCTGCTAAGACCTGCAACACCCATTGAATTTATTGTATCAATGCTTGTGATATTGCCTGACTCATCGTATGCATAATCTCTCTGACATATAATAATTTCACCGTTCACATCTGACTGAGAAATCATTCTTCCTGCTGCATCGTATTTTCTTGTTTCAACGCTGCCGTCAGGACGAGTTGTCTTTGTCAATCTTCCGTTTCCGTCGTACTCATATTCGGTTACTCTGCCGTCCCAATCAGTTACAGTTTTGATATTACCGTTTTTGTAATATGTGTAACGAACAATTCTTCCGCCGGGGTATGATATAGCAACAAGATTTCCTATCTGATCATATGAATAGTCTATAGTGTTGCCTCTGAAATCAGTATACTTTGTAACCTGATTCATTGAGTTGTATTCACGGGTAATTGTTCCGTTTTCATCTGTAACAGTAAGAACGTTTCCGTTTCCGTCATATGTATAAGATACAGTTCCGATTTCATCGGTAAAGCTCTTAATCCAGCCGTTCTTGTAATATGTGTATTCTGTCTTCTGTCCTCTTGCGTTTTTAGCTTCTTCAATAAGTCCAAGTGCATTGTAGGAATATGTATTCTTGCTTCCAAGAGGTGTAATTGACTCTGTGATTCTTCCCATGCTGTCATAGCTGTATTCGCTTCTGCCGCCATTGGGGTCTATCATTGCAATTATATTTCCTACTTTATCATACTCATAAGATGCTTTTCCGTTTTCAGCATCAACAGCCTGTGTAACACGTCCAACCTTATCATATGTATAAGTTGTCTTTGCTTCACGTGCAGTATTTACGTTTTCGATAACACTCTTTATATTGCCTACGCTGTCATAATTGTACTGTGTTTCAATTCCAAGAGCATCTACAGATGTCGAAAGTAAATTCAGTTCATCATAAGTATTTTCCTGAATTGTATTGCCGTCAGCGTCAAGCAACTTAGTAATGTTTCCTGCTGCGTCATATTCTGTAATGAACTCGTTGCCTTCCTCATCAATATACTTTTTGACACGTCCTGCTGAATCGTACTCATAATATATGCTTATGTCCTCATCTTCACATTCAAGTGTAACCTTAATCGGCAGTCCTTCGTTGTTGTATGCAATGCTTATAACCTGTCCTGAGGGAAGTGTTTTTTGTAAGCAATTTCCATTCTTATCATACTTATCAAACTTTGTAACATTACCGTTTGCATCTGTTGAAGTAAGCATTCTGCCATACTTATCGTATGTATACTGAACCTTATTTCCTTCTGCATCTGTTACACTAAGCACATTTCCGCTTTTGTCATACTTTGTAACAGTTGAATTGCCAAGACTGTCTGTAACCTTTGTAATTCTCCAGTTTGCATCATATTCGTAACTTTCAGATGTTCCGTCAGCAAAGGTTACTTTCTTCGTTTTTCCGTTAGGATAATACTCATATGATTCGGTATATTTGTCTTTACCGTTAACAAGTGATTTTGTTTTTACGCTGCCTGCTGCATCATATGTATACTCACAGATTTCGCCGTTTTCGTTAACAGTCTTAATAAGATTGCCTGCTGCATCGTACTCGTTTTTGAATACTGTTGAATCAGGATTTGTCTGTGATACAAGTCTGCCTTCATTATCATATGAATAAGCTGTTGTTTTCTTCGCTGTTACAACCTTTTCAAGCAGATTATTGCTGTTATAGTATGAGTTGATAACATTTCCTCTGATGTCTGTAACTGATGTCTGATTTCCTCTGCTGTCGTAGGTATAGCTTACTGTTCCGTCTTCTGTTGTTTCGCTGATAACTCTGTTAAGCTCGTCGTAAAGATATGTTGTCTTATTTCCGTCACGGTCTGTAATTGAAGATACATTTCCGTAGGCATCATAGGTCATGGAAGTTTCATTGCCCATAAAATCAACAGTTGATGTAAGTCGTCCATCAGTATATTTATAGTACTTAGTACCTAAGCCCTCAATTGTTTCTGATGAAAGCTGACCATCATCATTGTATGTATAGTACTTTTTAGCTCCCGAATTTTCTACTATTGTTTCAAGAAGATTATCCATATTGTACGTATAGACATTCTTCACGCCATCGGGACCTTCCAGACTTAATATATTGCCCTTGCTGTCATAAGTCATTTTTGTGACATTTCCGCCTGCGTCCTTCATTGAAGCAAGCCAGTTATTCTTATCATATGTATAAGAAATTGTATTTCCTAAAGCATCTGTTTCAAAAATAAGATTTCCCTTTGTATCATAAGAATAATATGTTGTGTTCTTGTTCTGATCAGTAAATGAAATAACATGGCCTAAACCGTCGGAAACAAATGTAACCTCATGTGAATTGGTCTTTGTTTTTTCATCATATACATTATTTCTGTCAGTAGCAGTTACTGTTAATTTTCCGTTTTCCTCCTTGTATGTAAAGTATGTAAGAGGAGTGCTTGCGTCACCATCATCCTGTTCTATAACACGTCCGTTTTCATCATACTTATTTGTAACATAAGAAGATTTTTCGCCGTCAACAGTAGCTTTAATCAATCTGTTATTCTCGTCATATTCATAACAAACTGTTTGTCCCAATGCATTTGTTACCTTTGTGATAAGTCCGTTGTTATAAGCAATAACAGCTGATCTTCCTGCACTGTCTGTTACAGAAGTAATCAGACCTGCATCGTTGTAATTAAGAGTAATTTTGACGTTGGTAATGGGATCGCTGATTATAGTGCTGTTTCCAATGTGTTCAAGATTTGTTGTCTTTCCGTTTGCTGCGATTATCTGAACAAGCTTTCCTGATTCATCAAAAATATTCTTTATGCCTTCAGGTGAAGTGAGTGTATACATTCCGTCATCATCACGGCTTAATTTATAATTACCCACATTAGAATTGATAGGCATATAATTTTTTGCACCTGTATCATTTGTTGTATGAATTATAATTTCATTATCAACAATTGTACCGTCAACTTTTCTTATAACATTGTTTTCGCTTAAAAATGTAGTATAATTTGTGGGAGTCCAATGAACATTTATGTTGTTTGCTTTTACATCGAGATATGTTTCAAATCCATGACTCCAGCCATATCCAAGCTGTCCCGATTCCCCTGAATTAAGAGAATTATAATTCAGATCAAAGGATAATACTGAATCTCCTGTAATAGATACTGCTGTTAAGCTGTCTGTAAACGCTCCTGTTGTCATATCAACAGGGTCAGCCCATGTATCACGAACAATTTCCTGCTTTACATTGTATTTAGTAATATGACTTGGAATAGGTGAAACGACTACCTTTACATTAGTAGTTTTAGTCCACTCTGTTACAACATAATCAATGAGTTTGTAATATACTTCCTCAGGATCGCCTGCACCGGAGAACGTAGTAGAATATGTTCCGTAAACAACATCTCCGGGGCTGAATACTCCTACACGAATTGATTGTCCATTTGAAATTACAGGAACGCTGTAACATTCATTGGCATCAGGAATTGTATAGCAAGCTGATTCATTAACGTGCTTTTCAACATTTCCTTCAGGATCAGTTACTGTAATTTCCTCTTTGAATCCCGGATTTACATAAGGTCCGAAAGTAGTTTTAAGATTATAGAATGTGTCTTTTCCTTCATTTTTTACTGCAAACTGAATATAGTACTTCTCACCGATATAACCCGCAGACTCAGGATATGCATAAATAACAATACCATCACCTGCACTTACAGTAAACGGTGTTTCTGTTTTGAAATTAGCATAAACAGGAGCATTGAAAGGCATAAGTGTACCGCTGAAATTAGCATCAAGTGAATATTCACCCTTCTTATCTCCTCGTACTGCCCATGTTATTGTCTTTTTCTGCTGTCCTGCAATATCGCCCATACTCTGAGTTAATGACTGCTTCTTTGTTGTAAGCGCTGCAAGTGATAATCCGTCGGGAAGATTTAATGTAGCATAGCAATCCTTTATTACAAATTCAGGAGTAGCATTGTTAATTACACCTAAATCAACGGCATAAATATCCTTCATAAAGGATATACTTTCGGTTGTTCTTACATACGCAAGAATAGGAACTTCTTCTTCAATATCTTCGCTGACGATAGGCTTAATACTTACGGTACTTCCGTCGCTGAGTTTAGCAGAGCCGCCTCCGCCTCCTCCGCCGCCGCCGATGAAGCCGCCGCCGCCAAAGCCGCCGCCTCCACCGCCGCCGCCAACATAGATATACTCAATAACAGTTGGTATAGGTTCCTGAGCAAAAGTAAGTTCAATTGTAAATGTGTATGTGTGATAATTTGAGGGATTATTGAAATCAATTCCTGCTTCAATCATTTCCTCAAGACTCATTCTGTGAACAGAAAGACTTCCTGTAACAAGTTCTCCGCTATGAAGAACTACTCTCATCTTTTCATTATCGCCCACAGAATTGATTTCGATTTCCTTTTTAACAGGTAAATATCCGTCCTTGTATACGGCAATCTGATTTTTACCCAGAGGTGCTAAGATATTTGCCACACCCTCTGAATTCGCTCTTATATTTATTTCGCTTTCTTTTTCAGATGAATACACGTATACATAAGCGTGCTTAATGGGTCTTCCGCTGTCATCGACAACGTCAATCTGCATTTCGCCGTATTCGGTTTTCTCCATTACAACGATTGAAAATTCTGCTTCAGCAAAGTTTTCTGCTGCATCTTCAACCCTTAATTTAACAGGATATGTACCCGGCTCGTCGAATTTTACTGCTGTTTTTACGCCGAATTTATCGTATTTTCCGTCAATAGTCCATGTATAAAGTGATATTCTTACATTGTCAGTACATTCGCTTCCGTCAAGTTCAATTTCGTTGCCTGCAACTCCATACACCACTTCAGGTATATTAATTACGGGCTTTATTGTATCAACATTTCCCGGTCTTACATATGCAGTAGAGGAACTGCTGAAGTTTCCACTCTTATCATATACTTCAACCTTATATAAATACATCTTTTCAGGAGTTACTGTAGTGTCTTTGTAACTTGCTGTTTTTGTATCTCCTATACAAGTATACTTTGAATCAGAATCTGATTTTCTGTACAAACGATAGAAATCAAAATCTTCTTCCTCATTTTCATTCCATTGAACTGTCAGTTCCCAATTTCCTTGAAGTACCTCAATAACGGGTTCCTCAGGAGCTGTCAGATCCAATGTATATTCTGCAACAAACGCATCACTTACATTACCTGCTTCATCATAAGCAATAGCCTTCAAACTATACTTTTCTTCTGTTAATTCAGAAGTATTCCACTTGAAATCAGCAGAATCATATGAAGATGTCATATCAAGTGTACACAGCTCAAACCAGATATCACTTTCTGAATCTGATTTCTTATATTCAACTTCCACCTTTGAAAGCTTATAATTATCAGCTGCTACAACACTTATTGTAGGATCTATCGGTAATGCTGAGCCTGATTTGAAGCTGAATCCATATACTGTAGGAATAGTTGTATCTTCCGAAACCTGAGTAATGGTTTCATTTGATTCTGCACTTTTATTGCCTGCAATGTCCACAGCTATTATTTTGTATGTGTATGTGCAGCCAAATTTAGCTGATGTATCATAGTAATCCTTAGTAGAACAGTCAGCAATCTTTGAATAAACTGTTTTTCCGTCTTCACATCTGTAAATTTCAAATGACTTTATATCATCATCATTTACCGACCATGTAAGATGAACGTTTCCGTTACTTCCGTCAGCAATTAAATCAGTTATTGCATATGGAGCTGTATGGTCAATTTTATATTTATTTATACACTCAGCACTTACATTGCCTGAAGTATCCGCAACAACAGCTTCTATGTATATTTCTCCCTCAGGAAGTTCTGAAACGTCAAATGTATGTTTCAATGTTTCTGACGCTTTTTTAGTTGATGATGAAATTGTTTTTAAATCTGTCCATGTTTTTTCTTCGGCTGAATCATATGAATATCTTAATTTCAGTTCCTTTATACCGATATTATCAACCGCACTTATTGAAACAGGGATTTCCTTATTAAATGCAGAAGCGGCAGGATAGAAGGAACGAATAGCAGGAGCTACAGTATCTGCTGTAGTTGTCAATTCTATTGTATCTGATTCTATACCTCTGTTTCCGATATCGTCATATCCTACTACTCTGAATGTGTAAGTTGTACCCGGCTGGAGGTCTTCGATATGCATTCCTGTTACCTGTGAAGTTCTTCCAACCTCAACAAATTCGTTATTTTCATTTAATTTCTCAACAACGAAATATCCGAAATCGCTTTCAGTTACGTCTTTCCAACGAATACTTACAAATGAAGAAGCAGTAGTACATTCATCTAATTCTATTTTTGCTATTCCTGTATTATCAATAACATAGGATTTGATAAATTCTTCTGATGAATTATTGCTGCTGTCAGTTGCTATGGCTTTTAATAAGTAGTCGCCGTCTTTAAGATTTGTTGTATCCCATTTTTCCACGGCTTTTCCGTTAACCACAGCTCCCTGACCTAATTCAATCCATTCGTCAGAATCTCCTGACTTATATTCAAACTTCACACTTTCAACTGCTATATTATCTCTTGCATACGCATTAATACTAACAATTTTATTAATTCGTGAACTTGAAGGCTGAATTTCAGTAATAACCGGAGCTTCAAGGTCAGCAAGTACCTTAATTGAGATTGCCTTACTTAAATCGCTTGCGATATTGTAGCTGTTAACAGCACATATTTTGTAGAAATATGTTTCGCCAACTGTAACCTTTGCATCAACAAAACGTGCTGTATCTTTTCCGCTTACGGTGCTGATTATTGAATATTCTCCATTTTCCTCATCTGCTCTGTAAATCTTATATGCAGAACACTTTTCACTTATAGAAGGTGTCCATGTTAATACTGCTAAACCGTTATCAGATTTACCCTTAAAGCCTGTAGGAAGCTCAGGTGCGCTTGATACAACATTGTATTCAACTTCTCTTTCACAAGTATTATTATCTTCATCGTAAAGCGTTACCTTTACAACATAGCTTCCGCTTGTTTTAGGAAGATTCCATGTGCATCTTGAATAAAGCTTTCCTGAAGAATAGTACTGCTGGCTTACGAGTGTATCAGAAATCGGGAAATATTCATCAGTTCCGCTTTCCTTGTATTCAAACTTAACTTTGTTACCTGTGCTATTTCCGGAATCGTTATAAATTACTGTAATTGCCTGTGATTGACCGCCTATTTCAGATTTATCCGAAGGTGTAATTGAAGTAATATTAGGCCAAGAAGTATATCCGCTTACTAAAGAACTTGATTCCGATACATTTCCCGCTTTATCATATGCACAAACGGAATATGTGTATTCCTTATCACGTTCAAGTGAAGAATCCTTATATGCAGTTCCCTCAGTAACATCGGCTATCTCAACATCATTACGGAACACCTTATATCCTGTTGTCATAACATCATCATTTGAAGGATTCCATGATATTGTAATTGATGAACCCGTTCTTGAACGAATTTTCAGATTTTGAGGTGTATCAGGTTTTGTTGTATCTTCTTTTGTTACAACAACAAGTTTTTCAGATGCAATAGAATAATTTCTGCATTCATCAAACGCATACACAATATAGCTATATTCTGTTTCGGGAAGAAGATGATTGTCTGTAAATTCAGTTTTTCCTGTTGTCTGAACTTTCACATCATTTCTGTAAACCTCATATCCCATAATTCCGAAATTATCTGTAGAAGGACTCCAGGAAATATGAACAGAAGTAGCATTAACATCTGATGCGATTACTCCCTCGACTTTTTCAGGTTTAATCAAGTCAGAATAGTTTTCTTCCAATGTAACATATATTTTATCAAAAGCAACTTCATTATCTGATGAATTTATAACCGTATACTGAGATATAGGCTTTGTTATTTTAAGAGCATTAAATTTCGAAGTTCCCGGAGTTTGGAATTTTACAGTCTGAATATATTCTCTGCCGCTTGGTGCATTCTTTCCGCTTAAAATAGTAACGTGATTTTCTTCACATATAAAAGTAGTACTATACGTTTGAATGAAATCTCCTTTTAATTCAAGAACACCGTTTATCAGATTTCCTGTTGTACTACGACAAGAATCAGTTGTAAAATCTCCGCCAACGTGAACATAACCATTTTTATTCTGCATATAAAAATAACTGTATCTATCGAATGATAAGTTATTCTTACATTCAACTGTTCCGTCTTCAACATATAAGGCATTAATTATTCGGATATTATTTGCACTTATCTTATATGTATTGAGTTTAAGATAATTAGCAGTTAAGTTACCAACCGTTAAATCATTTGTTAATGTTGTATTCTGACTGTTGTTCTCTAAACAAACATTACCGCTGAATTTGTAATCTGATAATTGTTTGAGATTGGTTATATATAAGTATCCGCTGCCTTTGACAACACCTGTATTATCATAAGCAGTACCCTTTAAAACTACATTAGATGCAAGAGTTACAGATTTTTTATTATCAATAACCAGATTTGATAAATATGAATATGTTGTTGCAAATTTAACTGTCTGATTTTCTGTGCCATTTAATACTAAATTATGAGTTCCTGTAGCAATAAAGTTATATGATGATTTATTGTTGCTCTGTGTAAAATCACCGCCGATTTCCATTGTTCCGGCTGTAAGTTTTCCACTATGATTTACTGATGAATCTGTTACAAAACTTCCGCCGATTTTCACCTTATCAGCTTCGTTTGTCATTGTCAGATAGCCTGTACTGTAACCATAGCTGTATGTGCCGTCTTCTTTTTCTGTTCTTGACTGGATTCGGTAATCTCCCTTTACGTCAAGTACACCGCCGTTTATTACTATTTCTCCGCCTGACTGTATCAGATTTCCGTTGATTGTCAATGTCTTTCCGTTAAGGTCAAGTACTCCTGCTGCTAAACAATAGTCGCCTTCTATTTCTTCATTGGCTTCAAGTGTCTTTCCTATCTTTCCGCCTCCATAGAATGTTACTTTGTTATTATCAGGATTGCTTATTTCATTGATTTCACACGCTGTAAGGAATACTACTCCTTCTTCGCTTTTATTGTCTATTACTATTTTATTTAAATATGAACTTGTATTTGTTACTTTTACTTCCTGCTTTTTTTCACCGCTGAATATTATTTCATTTTCACCGCTTGGACGGAAATTACCGTTTCCAATTGTACAGTTTCCTTTAATATATATTTTTCCTGATGTAATTTGAGTGGAATAACCTGAATAACTAAAGTTTCCTTTTACATTCAATTTATCTTCTGCATTTACAATATTTAATCTTGAATAATTTCCTATGCTGAAATTTCCGTTGTTATTATATGTTCCTTTGTTCAGCTTTACTGTAGACTCATATGAAGTTGTATTACCGTCAACTGTTAATGTATATCCTGATAAATCAAACTGGCTGTAGTAAAAATACAAACTGCCTTTTATTTGCACATCTTTAGCAAGTGTATAATTTTCATATATCTCAACATTTCCGTTTATTACACTTGGTACTTTAGCATTATTACATATTACTATTGTCTTTCCTGTAATAACTCCGTCTTCACCTATCAGCTCATTTTTCAGATATGTATCATATTTTAACTCTATTTCTGCTCCTGTTATATCAAGTTTATTAAAATATGATGAATTTTGTGATGATACTGATACTACATGCTTTTTGTCGCTTGTAAATGTTACCTTATGACTTCCGCTTGCTGCAAAGTTATTTGATGATTTACTGCTGTTCTGTGTAAAATCACCGCCGATTTCCATTGTTCCGGCTGTAAGTTTTCCACTATGATTTACTGATGAATCTGTTACAAAACTTCCGCCGATTTTCACCTTATCAGCTTCGTTTGTCATTGTCAGATAGCCTGTACTGTAACCATAGCTGTATGTGCCGTCTTCTTTTTCTGTTCTTGACTGGATTCGGTAATCTCCCTTTACGTCAAGTACACCGCCGTTTATTACTATTTCTCCGCCTGACTGTATCAGATTTCCGTTGATTGTCAATGTCTTTCCGTTAAGGTCAAGTACTCCTGCTGCTAAACAATAGTCGCCTTCTAATTCAATATCTTCCGATAAAGTTTCACCAACAATTGCTGCACCACCAAAATTCACTACACAATCGCCTGAAATAATACTTTGATTGGCAGGAACAGGAGTAGCAGAAACTACACCTTCCTTACTTGTATTGCTTAACTCAAGTATATTGAAACATGTAGTATTATTTCCAATACTAATAGTCTGTTTTTCAGTTCCGTTAAATACAACCTTATGTTCTTTTTCAGGTCTGAAATATGATGAATTTGAAGTAAAATCACCGTTTAATACAATAGTACCTGCCGTAGCATGTGATGTATAGAAGTATCCGCCATTAAATTTAAAATCACCGCTAACGTTCAGATAATCGTTTACATTATTCATATACATATAAGAATATGAACTCATGGTGAAATTATTACAATACAATTCACCCTTATTAAACGACAATTTACCATCATTTTTAAGTATTACATCACCATGTACATTTAATTTATTTCCATTAAGATTAAGTGTACCTGCACTAATGGTGAGATTGTTGACATCTTTAGCCTCTGACAATGTAACATTCGAAGTTACAGACCAATCTTCATAAACAATTTCCGATTCAGTAGTTGTTTCTACTTCAGTAGTTGTTTCTACTGTTTCATCAACAGTTACTTCTTCAGATTCCGAGTTATCAACTGAAGACTCTGCTAATTCTGCCTCCGTAACTTCTTCCTGCACTTCTATTCCCTTTGCATAATTCCTTACATGTGGAATTATCGGATAACTATACTGACTTATTAATTGAGTTGAAAATGTAATAGCAAGCAACTGGCTTAATACTCTTTTAAAAACCTTATTCATTTTATTCTCCCTAATATTTATTGTAAAATTATTCCGTTTTCTACAACTGTGACTTTGGTAATATTTCCATTAGAATCATAATCATATTGTATATAATTCTTATCGTCATATATTACCTTAACAACTCTGTTCAAACTATCATATTCATAGCTTACAACTGCATTGTAATCTACCGGCGGTTTACCCGTCAAACTATTCATATAGTCAGAAGCAGAATTTCCATAGCTGTAAAGTGCCTTTGCAAGCGATACCATACTATCTGTTGAAGCTTTTTTCGACATAGCATAACAATAATCGTTTATACTGTACTCAAGTTCAACATCGCCATCATCTCCTGTGTATGTCAATACAACAGGTGTATCAAAATCGTATGGTGCAATAGGTTCGCTGATAACTGTATAATATCCATCAGAAGCGATACCGCTTACCGCTTTGCCATTAAGTTTTACCTTTCCCTCAATCTCCGAGGAATCACCTGATGTCTTTAATTTGAACATAAGATAA
Organism: uncultured Ruminococcus sp.; assembly: GCA_937880065.1. Next base: position 2,068 of record CALFMA010000505.1, on the reverse strand, counting down.
TTTACTGAACTGAATTTAACATTTGCAGAGTAAATATCTACCTTTTCAGAATTATCAACCTTCGTAAATTTACTTTCAGCTACAGTAATATCAGGCACTTTAAATCCTTTGTTTACAAGTGAATCCGTTTTATAATCTTTGTATGTCTGTGCCGCCGCACCATAATGAAGCAAATCTTCGATAAGTTTTTTGAGCTTTGCATCGGCAGTTTTATACTGTGTATCAAGATATTGTTTTACACTATATCCGTTGTTGCTATCTGTAAGCTTTTCATCCACATAAAGTTCCGCTGAAATATTATCGCCTATAGCCTGAGGTGCAATATTTCCGAAAGCAAACATACGATACGCTATGCCACCAACATTAACCGCTGTGCTTTCAGTTATTTCGGTTTCCGTTCCGTGGAAGTTAACTTTCATTTTAATGTCATCAGCACTAACATTAGTGTCATTGACAGATACAAGATACCGCATTTCAACATCTCCGCCGACGTTAATATACTGACCTTTTATTTCAGCCGCAGAAGATGTATCAGTTGCCGACGCATGTACAGCAGACGATAAAAATGTAAATGCTGTAATTGCTGAAATAACCAATCCAAAATATTTGAATTTCTTTGTTTTTTTCATAATTTAAACCTCCTCACAATCAATTCCAGTCAATAGGAAGGTCAATGCCTTCATTTTCATCCAAAGGAACTCCTTCAAGATTTAACCGGCAATTGTCATTGTCACATAAAAAATCATTGTTATTGTCGATATGTTCAGTCATACCGGCTTTAACAACTTTACCGCACACAGAACAATTCACATCGGTAAGACAATTGTTGTCATCAACTCCTATGCTGTGTTCCTTTCCCTCAACAATAACATATCCACAGTCTTTACATTGTAAAGGAGTGACACAATCATTGTCATCGGCTTCATCAGAATGTGAACTTACAGAATTTTCATCTATCTCACCACACAGGCATTTATTCCAATGTGACGATTCATCAGCTTCAATTACATTGAATACATGGCTGTGTGATGAAGGAATATCAATAATATATCCGCACACTTCACATACACCGTCATTGTTCTTTATGTGTTCAGCAGCTGCTTCAATATGACTGCACCCATTATTTGAACATATACGCCAATGTTCCGAATTATTATATTTCCATGTATCACTATAACTGTGTTTTTGGGCTTCGATTACTTCATAATCGCAGTAATTACAGTATACGGGACTTGTACAATCCCCGTCATCAATTCCGGGAATATGCTCACTTCTGCCCGCAGTAAAAACAATTCCACAGGTTTTGCATATAATTGCCGAAGTACAATCTCCGTCATCGTCATCAGGCGCATGACAATGCTGGCTATCATCACCATCAAAAATATGTTCAACGCCGCCTTCAGAATACTTTGTATTTTCTTCCGAAGGCTGTACAGCCTCGGTGGTTTCATTTACGCTTTCATGATTATCCTCCTCTTTGACTACCGATTCTTTTGGCACATCATCAAGGGAGCTATTATCCTTATTGCTGCATGAAATATGCGTACAATTCAGCAATAACAGCATTATTAATATACTTATTTTTTTCATAGATTCATTCCTTACCCAAAAAATATCAAAGCAATACCGCACAACGCCTATGCAAAAGATGAAAAATCAAGTTTCATGCTAAACAGTCAAGGGAATTTGTGCGGTATTGCATTAATTATCAAAAATATCTTCTTCACCTGTAAATATTCCGGATGTGGTAATAATATCCTCGGTTTCAAAGATTATAATTTCCATTTCGGGTTCTTCGTATTTAATTTTATCCATTTTCTACTCCTCCATATCAAATATTGGTAATTTAATTATACCATTTTGCTTTAGTAAAGTCAATATAATTATTCAATCATTTCACATTTTATTAATTATTACATAAAAAAGCAAATAAATCGCAATAAAAAATAGCAGACATTGCAAAAAACACAACGTCTGCCACTATTCTGTCTAACAAAAAGCCCTTATGGGCAGCTCTAAAAACCCGTTTGATTAAAGAAAAAACAGATAGGTGCGGCAGCTGCAAGGA
>CALFMA010000504.1 GCA_937880065.1 uncultured Ruminococcus sp. | reverse complement strand
CAATGACTGCACGTCAGTTCTACCCTACACTTGAGACATTGGACGAGGCTATCGCTACCGTAAAGTATGCAGGTGGACTTGCATCAATCAAAGCTCTGCGCAAGGGTTATGAAAAGGCTGCTGCGACACAGGCAGGCAAGATGTTCGTTGATTTCACAGGTCTTACCGTCGACGGTCAGCCTTCAAAGCTCTCCGATTATGTAGGCAAGGGCAAGTATGTGCTTGTTGACTTCTGGGCTTCCTGGTGCGGCCCCTGCAAGGGCGAGATTCCTAACCTAATTGAGTTGCAGGAGAAGTTCGGTGGCGATAAATTCACTGTCCTCGGTGTGAACGTGTGGGATGAGGAGGATAAGTTCAAGGCTGCTCTAACAGCAGAGGGTATCACATATCCGCAGATTTATGTGCCACGCGACAACAAGGACAATGCAACCGACCTTTACGGCATCAAGGGTATTCCACAGATTATCCTCTTTGCCCCCGACGGTACCATCGTTCAGCGTGACCTCCGCGGCAATGCGATGAAGGCTCTCGTTTCAGAGAAGATGAGCAAGTAAATTCATCACGCGGACACAAAGAAAAGGCTGGTTCAATTTGATGTGAACCAGCCTTTTATTTCCTGTTTTGTCCCAAAAAATCCTTGTAATCCTGTACGTATCTCCATGTGCTGACGTAACCCTCGCTTAAGGCAGAATTTCTAATTTCTGATTTCATAAACCAAATAGAACTGTCTCTCTTTTTCAACATAAAATTTTGCATTATTACGTGTACGTACTATAAATTTCCTTTTTGTACTGAATAGTACTCCTTTCTCATCATCACTGGCAATAAGAAGGTATACATCATATACCAGTTTGCCGTCTTTCCAGAAATGAAGATATTCTCCAGGACTGTCTTTGGCTCTTTCTCTTTCTTTCCAGTAACGTTCATTCATATAACTCTTGAGCTCTTTGCTGTCATAGTCGCGTGAACCATAATAATCAGCGTATACTATGGTGTCCCATTCAAACGGCATTATTTCAGAGAAATCAATAATACATTTTGTGGTGTCTTCCCCCTCGCTTCTCCAACTGTCCCAATGTGTGGCTACCAGGCGGTCGAGCTTTTCCTTTCTGCTTTCAAATAGATGTTCACAGCTGCATAACAGCATTAGTGCTGAAAATACTAATAAAAGAATCCTCTTCATTGCATATATGCATTAGAAATTATTAATTGCAAATATAATTCTATGGAATCCTGTTGTCAATAGTATGTAACAAAAAGAGGGTGACCCAAAAGTATTTTTACTTCGCGAGAATTGACAGTGGCGCTGCGGGACTCTCTCAGTTACCCGTTTGCAGGCAACCGTGTAACTAGCGGTCAAACAGGCCTCACGCTTTTCCCAAAAATAAAACAGGCTTAAGCTGTGGAATTCAACGCTGCCGGATTTCGCCTTCGGCGACGTATTGCTCCTGCAAGAGCTGTCTTTGAGAAAACTGGGCTCCCCCTCGAGTTTGCGGTGACCCGATACTGACTCAATGGCGCACATTTTTAGACAACTTACCCCTGTTAACAGGGGTAAGTTTTGGTATTTATGGGTCACTCCCGGGGGGGCTGGTTTACGATGTTTATACTATCAGTTCGGTATAGATAAAATAACATGCAACTGCAACTGCAATGATAATTGCATGTTTTATGATTGCTCCTACTGTCTTGTTCATGGTCTTATGCTGTTTGCAAAAAAAGGGGCCACTTGTGAGTGCTCCCCTTTTTCTAATGCTTGTCTTTGACTGTTTATTAACCCTCGTGGATAGCCTCTGAAGGACAAACACTTGCACAAGAACCGCAGTCAATGCAGAGCTCTGGGTTGATTGAATACTTCTCACCCTCAGAAATTGCACCCTGAGGACACTCGTCGATACATGTACCGCAAGCAACGCAGTCATCTGAAATTACGTAAGCCATAGTTCTAAAATTTAAGTTTGTATTATCCATTGGCGAAGATAGTGCTTTTTGTATATACGCTGTTCGTTATTCAGTCTTTTTAACATTATTTTACAATTGCTTGGCTCTGCTTATTTTTTTTAGGATATTTGCAATATGAATGGGATTCCCGCGTTATATATCTTGATGAAAAAGAGTCTCTGTTACATATTCCTTATGTTGTTGCCGTTGTGTGCGGTGGCACAGGAGCGCAAGGTGCAGAACAAGCCGTATATCGATTACAGGCGTCTGCACTATGGCTTTTTTGTGGGTGCCCATCTGCAGGATATGGAGTTTGTGAACAACGGCTTCGTTACGGAGAACGGCGAGTCGTGGTATGCCGATGTGGCGGAATATACCCCCGGATTCAGTGTGGGTGTGCTTGCCGACCTGCGTCTGAGCGAGCATTTTGCCTTGCGTGTGATGCCGACAATGCATTTCGGGCAGAATACGGTGCAGTTCCGCGAGCAGAACAGCGGCGAGCTGTCGCGCCAGTCCATGAAGACTACATATATATCGTTGCCCGTTCATGTGAAGTTCGCGGCGGAGCGTTTCAACAACTATCGCCCTTATATCACGGCTGGTGTCAGCCCCATGGTCAACCTTACGGTCAAGAAACAGAAACAGCTGTTGTTCAAGAAATTCGACTTTATGGTGGAAGTCGGAATGGGGTGCGACTTTTATCTGCCTTTCTTCAAGCTTATTCCGGAAATGACAGTTATGGATAACATTGCAATTCTGCGACTTGAAAAGGTCGACATATCAGATGCCGATAAGGTTCTCAACTCACTTGGTATACTTGAGAAAAAGAATAAGAAGGTCAAGCATCTATCCGGTGGTGAAAAGCAGAGAGTGGCAATAGCGAGAGCCATTGTCAAAAAGCCTGATATTATTCTTGCGGACGAGCCGACGGGCAATCTCAATTTTGCTATCGGTGAAGCAGTAATAAAACAACTTATAGAAGTCTCCAAAGGTAAAACTCTTATTGCCGTCACTCACGATGAAAGACTCGGTAAATACTTCGACCATATCATTGATATGAATCAGGTAACAGGAGGCAGAAGAGATGTTTAAGTTTGCGTTTAAAAATATGGCTATCAAAAAAGCCAAGATTATACTCATTGTAATTTCAATCGTCATTTCAGCCTGTGTAGGTATACTCGCATATAATATTTCAGAGCAGGTTGACAGCGGATTTAAAACAACAGCTGCTTATTACGATATGATTATCGGCCCATCGGGCTCATCAACTCAGCTTGCAATGAACACCATGTTCTTTACAGATAAGCCTCTTGGTACAATATCTTATGAATATGTGGAGCAGCTTCAGAAAGATACAAGAGTCAATAAGGTTGTACCTTTCACTATGGGCGACTCATATAACGGTGCAAAAATTGTTGGTACCACTGCCGATTTCCTTGAGGGTAAGGAGATTGACGAGGGTGAGATGTATTCGGATAAATTCCAATGTGTTATAGGTTCAGCTGTGGCTGAAAAATACGGACTTTCACTGGGTTCAACTCTTGTCACATCCCACGGACTTACTGAAGGCGGTCATGCTCACGAAGGCAATCCTCTCACAGTTGTTGGTATACTTGCTGCTACAAAAACTGCCTATGATAATGTGATTTTCACCCCTTGCGAAACTGTATGGGCAACTCACGACCACAGTGAAGAAGAAAGTGAAGAAGCCGAGCATACAGAAACTCACGAAGAGGAAGAATCGCAGGAGCATACTCATACAAGTGAAGATGCTCACAGTCACCAGGAATCAGCAGATACTCACGAAGAGCACGGAGAGGTATGTGCAATTCTTGTAAAGAGTAAGAGCTTCAACGCCTACAGTCAGATTTCGGCAGAGTACGGGGAAAACTCAAAACTGCTTGTTATTAACCCATCAGAGGTTTTGCGTGAAGTTCTTGAAAATGTTGATATGAGCACACAGATTGTATATATTCTCTGTATTATCATTCTGATAATGAACATCTTTATAATTTCGGTAATCACTCTTCTTAATATGTACGATTCAAAGAAAGAGATTGCTCTTATGAGACTTATTGGTATCGGAATGAAAAAAATTAACTTCGTTTACATAATACAAAACGGCATTATCGGTTTTATCTCGACAATACTTGCCTTTATCTGCTCAAGGCTGTGTCTGATGCTGATGGGCGGTTATGTAGCCTCAATGGGCATAGTTCTTGATACAGCAAAAATCTATCCTCTTGAAATCCTAATTATGGCAGTTGTATTTGTAATCAGCGTACTTCCCACTGTGGTATGTACAGTTAACATGTCAAAAAAGGACGGTATAAACGAATGAAAAAGCTTTTAACTATTTTTCTCTCTTTAATGCTCATTCTCGGCGTTTTCACAGCTTGCGGTAACAGCAACAGCGGTGGCGGTGAAATCATAAACAACACCCTCAGCTTTTCTCAGGCAAACAGTGTTGAAGCTATGCAGAAGCTTGATGGTCAGGAAGTAAACATCATCGGATATATGTCAACTCTTTCACCGATTACTGGCAATTTTATGTACCTTATGAATCTGCCCTATCAGAGTTGTCCTTTCTGTGTGCCTAACACAACTCAGCTTTCAAATACAATGGCAGTTTATGCTAAAGACGGTGACAGCTTTGAGTTTACTGACAGGGCTATCAAGGTTGTTGGTACCCTTGAGTTTGGCGACTACACCGACGAATACGGCTACGAATATGCTTATCGTATTAAAGATGCAACCTATACTGAGGTTGATACAAGCGAGATGGGAGAAAAGCTTCAGCTCTGGCAACAGCTTGCCTCAACAGATGTAATTTCCGATGTTTACAATATGTATGAGTATGTGAACTTTCTTTGCTTCTGGCCGACTTATACAGCAGAATTTGAAGGCGGTAAAGATTATCTCTATCCTACAGATGCTCTTCATTTTATAGAAACAGAGGGGGCACAGTACAACTACGGCTATGCCGACGGATATTTTGAGAATATGATCGCTACTATTAAAGAGGTAAATGCTACAGAGTTTAATGATCTTATTGAAAATATCACCAAGGCTCAGACTCTTGCAGAAAAAGCTCTTACGGCTCTTCAAAATAATGAATACACCACAACGACTGAATATGCAGATGTATTCGGTGACGGCAGAAGTCAGTATATTATGAATGACAATGCCACTTATGAAGCTGAAATGGAAGCTGTTTATACTGAATTTGCAGAATGGCTCGCTGAATGGGAGCTTTGATGAGAGTTCAATATGTGGATTTAGTAATGGCTTAAATGGCAATTAAATTATGTATGCTACTAAAAAGCAAAAACTTGTTAAAATAATTAATCACCTCGGATTCCGGGGTGATTTTTACTTTGGTGTTTGTCAAGTATTATGCGTAAACCTGATTTAAGATAACTAATTTTATTCTTCGATAGGCGTGGAAGAATTAGGACACTTAGAAATGATAGGCACACTTGTCTATCAGCTGACGAGAAACCTTTCCTGTGATGAGATCAAGAAGCAGGGCTTCGATGCTTATTTTGTTGACCACACAACGGGTGTTTATCCTGCTTCTGCGGCAGGTGTACCTTTTACGGCGGCATACCTGCAGTCAAAGGGCGACGTGATAACTGACCTGCACGAGGATATGGCAGCCGAGCAGAAAGCCCGTACAACCTACGATAATATCCTTCGTCTAGTTGATGATCCTGATGTAAAAGATGTTATCAAGTTCCTTCGTGCGAGAGAGGTTGTGCACTATCAGAGATTCGGTGAGGGACTCAGAATTGCAACCGATAAACTTAACAAAAAGAACTTCTATGCCTTCAATCCAGCAATTGATAAAAGCTGTATGAAATAAGGTTCTGATGAAACGGGAAGTGGCGGCGGCTCCACTGCCCGACTGCGTCCGGCAAGCGACGTAGTCGCTCCAAAAACCGCTTGCGGTTTTGTGGAGCCGCCGCAAACCAGCCTGTGAATACTGCTCATTGTGTAAGATTAAGAAAAAACCGTTAAAAAAGTCGACATAATTGTTGAAAGTTATAATTGACTTTTAGGGGTGCTGAAACTATAATATAGCGGTTAAATCTCTTAATAGAAGAAGGTCTTATTTATGGAAACACTTTTAGCAATATCCGTGGCACTGAGCGCAGGTCTTTTTATGTCACGAGTTGTTAAACCGCTCAAGCTCCCTGCAGTTACCGGCTATCTTGTTGCAGGTATACTTATCGGTCCTTATTGCTTAGGTCTTTTAGGCATAAAAGGTGTAGGCTTCACCTCAACTGCCGAAGTGGAATCAATGAGCATTATAAACGACGTTGCCCTTGGCTTTATCGCCTTTGCAATAGGTGATGAATTCCGATTGTCACAGCTGAAAAAAACAGGTAAGCAGGCAACTATTATCGGCATATTTCAGGCAGTTATCACTACACTGCTTGTTGACGCGGTACTCATAGGTCTTCATTTTGTTTTAG
>CALFMA010000503.1 GCA_937880065.1 uncultured Ruminococcus sp. | reverse complement strand
TCCCCTGAGCCTTTAACCGGAAATACGACTGCCTGAGCTATCCTGTCACCTGACTTGATTTTATATTCGAAATCGCCATGATTGTAGACCATAAACATCAGTGTTCCGTAAAATCCAGGATCTCCCACAGCGGTCTGAACTGAAACGAATGACCTTAAAAGTGTTGAGCGTGGAAGGTAAAGCATAGTGTATCCCTTAGGGATTTTGATTTTCCTTTTGATGCTTGCCAAGTATGCTGTGTGAGGCTTTAAAGTATAGATATCCCCTTCAAGTTCCTTAATTTCAGGCAGATTCTTTTCATTGTCTATAAGTGAGCCTCCAGATGTCTGCACATATATTTTATCAAGTTCCAAATCAATTCCGGACGGCTGAACCAGGTCCTTGAAATCCGGAAACAGCTTTATGAGTTCTTTTTCACCGAGCATAATATCAAATCCTTTAATAATTTATATATAGTATTTAACTAATAAATTTTAATTGGTGATATAATGCCTGTAATTACAATTGCTGGAAACGACACAATAACATTAGAAAAGAAACGAGAAATGGTTAAAAAAGTTAGCGAAACAGTCGCTGAAGCATATGGACTTCCTATTGAAGCAATAACCGTACTGGTTCAGCCATATGCAAAAGAAGACATTGGAGTAGCTGGAGGATTATTATCTGATAGGGAATAATTATATTATTCCTTTACTTTTTTATACAAACCACCATCCATAACTACTAATTTTTTATCAATCAATTCTTCAATATGTGTAGTGTTCAATTGCAACTGCTCGTTATAAGCAAGTTTCACAAAGTCATCAAGATTATTAAAGTCCTCCATGCCTTCGCATTCAAATGACTTTCTGTCAACTGAAGTTACTTCATATCCGTATGCCTGCATACCTTTCATAAGTACTGGCAACTGCTGAACATATTCTCTATACTTTCTTTCAAAACAAACTGTCCTGTATGCAGTGAGATTCAGATAATACATATCATCAATAGGATTATGTTCAATAAATGTACAGTCCTTAAGCATACCGTAAACAATCTGATTTGACTTATACTCTTTATTGTTACGGATAATCATTGCATTGCACAACTGAATTATTGACAATATAAACTTCTTCTCCTCTTCATCAATCTCAAAATTCACTTCTTTATACTTATGCAATGATCTTGTATTACCTTCGCTATCATTTTTTGCAACATACATATTGATGTACAAGTCATTGGATCTCAATCTATTAGCAAACTGTTCAACCTCTTGTGGCATCATAAGGTCTTCAAAGTAAATACTGAAATTATACTTATCCAAGATGTCAACACCTACAGATAGATAAGTCGTACACATCAATATCTGAACATCTTTGATTGTCTTTTCAATATTGATGTCGTCCATGAATTCATCTCCAACATTTGACTTCTTATAATACTGAAGATTCACTTCATCATACATTGCATGCTCATACTGCAAAAAATACTGCACTGCAGCTTTTACCTGTTTACTGTACAGTGTTCCTCTATTGCACGGAAACAATATTCTACGACCTGCAGCTATATCATACGCCATCTGTCTGCACATATGATACAACTGGTCGTTTGTCTTCTCAACAAGATTTACTTTAAACACCTTCTTACGTGTCTCTTCTTTGACAATCTTAAGATGCACCGCATTTGAAAAGAATGCTAATTCACCGCTTGGCGTGCCCGACATGAGGATGATTGGAACCTCCGTATTTCTAATCATATCAATAACTTTGGGCATGACAGGACGATATTCTGACTGAAATAAGAGATGCGACTCATCAATAAATATATAATCAAATCCAAATGTCTTAATTGCATTGATTCCTCCAATCGATTCAAGTCCGGCAAACTTATCAATAGTCATACACAAGCCGTTGTTCTCTCTATCAAGCTTAACTTTTCTGTTGCCATAGCAGTAATACCAGTCAGGGTCTTGCTCAACCTTTGCTTTGATAGTTGATGTAAACGGCATCACCATAAGAATTCTCTTGCCTGTTCTTACAAGCATCTTAACCATTTCAGTCTTACCGACGCCAGCACCTGCTTCAATCAATGTAATCCTACCGCATGCCTCAAGAAGCTCATTACGTATGTTTCCAAGATACTCATTTGATTTTATATTGAATGTCTTTATATGTTTTGATTCGTATATGACAGTCGGATTGTCAATCTTGTCCATTGCAGTGAAGATCTCTCGTTCATCAAACTCTTTGTCTTCAATTGACATCTTGATATTGAAACCATGCACTGAATTAAGTCTGTTGACTGCCCAAGGATCTATTGTCTTATTGTATCGTTTAGCAGTCTCACAATCAGACTGCAGCTCTCTGTCCTTAATGTCATTTGAACAGATCATTCTAAGATAATGATATCCCTGTACTTTATCATACAATGCAACCAATGTATTTGCAAGACGCCAACGTTCATTGTGCTTGTAGTGAACCTTTGTATGAGCATCTACAATCAGATCATCAGCTGTTGCAGTTACACTCAACCCACTGTCATTATTAAGCTCCATCCACTCTTGTCCTTTGAATATTGACTTAAGATCTGGATGCGATATCCAATCAATGTCAGCTGCACCAATTTCAGTTGCATTGTCAAAGTCAATATAGATAAAGTCTTCAAAGAATCCAGTGTTGATGAACGGATGCGCATCATATCCAAGAAATGCTCCCTGCTGTGGCTTACCCATAGCTTTATCAAGCCATTTCAACAGATCCTCTTTAGTAAAATCAAGTTCCTCTGCAGCCTGAAGACAAGCAATATATACAAAACTGAACTTGTGACGGAAATTCGTCAGATATAGCATCTTTCTTTTTTGAGTGTCTGTCACTTGCCCCTGATATCCTTCCATTGTAGGAACATTAATTGTTTCAGGTATTGCAATCTTTGTATATACGTGCAGTCCCATTCCTGATGCTGAATATGTGACACCCATAAACCAGTTGCACTTATGCAATGCCTTAAATATCTTTGCTTTAAGTTTTGTTGCAAGCTTATTGTCTTTAATATCCATATCAATAACCTGCCAGCCATTCCACAGATCGTACGCAGAATCTCCTGTAGGTCGTTCACCGTTAGAACTACTATATATAACCTTTCTATTCGTTTTTGTTACAGATTTGTTGGATATATCTGTCAATGTATCTACAACCGCTTCAAGAGTTGTTGCAACACCTGCTCGAGCCTTGATATTTGGACACATTGTTATTGCGCACTCTCGAAGTCTTTTTCTGAACTGCTCTTGCTCATCTGCACTACAAGACAGCATATCTGGAGAAGAAAACTTTTCATTTGCCCAATGCTGCTTCCAAGAATATTTTGCAGGTGAATGCATCACCTGATATGCTTTAAGCGATTGTTCTAATGATATCTTATTATTCATGTGTCTTACTTTGTTATGAATAAATATATCAATTCAAATTAGATTTTTTAACTATAATTGTGATTATTATTTACATAATTAATTAAGTGTATAATGAAAACTTTATATGATACATATATAAATATAAATGAAGGTATATTAACCGATATTGATAAAACTATAAAGGACACTGATGATTTACTGGAAATATATGATTTTATAGACAACAATTATGATGAAATTCCTAAGGATAAATTGATTATAAGCAAAAACAAGATTAAAGGCAAATATCACGTATCTACAGACGCACCAGTTACGGTAAAAAATACTAATATACAATCACTTGTAAATGATTTGTTTGTGTGGGATACTGTTAGATCTTTTGTATGTAATAAATGTAAGAACTTAAAATCACTTGAAGGATCTCCTAAAAAAGTTAATACTTATTTTTCATGTAATTATTGTGATTCATTAACAAATCTAGTCGGTTCTCCTGAAGAAGTTAATAATTTCTTTTGTAATCATTGTAAGAACTTAAAATCACTTGAAGGAGCTCCTAAAAAATGTGTACACTTTAACTGTTCATTCTGTTATTCATTAACAAACTTAATCGGTGCTCCTGAAGAGATTGACACAGAATTCAACTGTGATTATTGCAAAAATTTATCTTCGCTTGAAGGTATTAAATGGAAATCTATATATCATTTTTCATGTAAAGGTACATCTATAGAATTACCTGCAAGAGAACTTAAAAAGATTGTTCATTCACACATGACTTCTACAGACTATCGTCCTAATAAAACTAAAAAATTAACAACAGTGACATGGTAGCAATATATGATATATATACCAATATTGGTGATGAGACATTTTATGAAAATGAAATAGTTGCAACTCCAGCAAACACAACGGGTATGGGCAATCCTATGCCCGCAACTGATAATTCAACTGGCAGTGAGCCGTTAGTTGACAAAAAACGCAAGAAAGCTAAATGCAATAAAGAAAAGATATCGGAGGCATCTATACTTGATATAGATGGAACATTAGCCGAAACTGATGCTGCAATATGTATAATTGATTATGTCAAGTTTTTAGCAGACTCAAAAAGATTAGAAACATATGATAACAACGATATCAATGACGTTATACGCTATTGTGTGAAATACAAAGTATTGACTAGCAATAAACCTGGAGAAATAATTTGCAATTATGATGCTCTTGCAACAGGTGCAAGAGATGATAGAAGATCATTTGCTCTGTCGTATGGTCTGGTGTGTTCAGCTTCAGGTATTGACATAAATACTAATAATTTTCCAAAATCAATTAAGAAGATAACATTTGAGAATTTTAGTACAGAAATATGTTTAGACTTTTATGGCAATAATGATTTGTCAAGTGTTGATCTTGAATTTGTAACAGGTCACATTAAGATAACAGCAGTGAATAATGATACAATTGTCAAGCTTGGTAAAGTTAATTGCAATACATTATATTTAAGAGGCAATAGTAATAGAGATATTTGTCCTAAAGGTATTTCATTAAAGACTGGAAGTAAGATACAGATACTTGATTTATCTAAATGCGAGCAGTTAGGATCTCTAATTGGAAAGAAACTTGATATAGGCAGCTTAATACTGCATCAAAAATTTGTTGGATATGCAGTTCACAATTCAGGATTTGTAAATCCAAATACAGCAGTTTGGGCAGTAAATGAAAGATAATAGAATATGAAAAGTATAAATGATATTTTAGAAGCATCTATTTTAGGGGATATAGATGCATCATTGAATGCAACTGATGAGATGATTGAATTTGCAAGATGGTACACAACAATGCAGCTTGACGGCAAAGGAGAAGTTGCTGAAGATGCAATTGCAATGCTTTTAAGCGGATTACAACATACTGGCAAAAATGAATGGACTATTGACATGGATAAACAATATAACTATAAAGGTAAAATAGGTCGTTATGATCCGGATAGATTGTTGATACCAAAAACAGGACTTCCAAAGAATGTAAAAAAGATCACATTCATCAATGCAACGTATGGAATATTTGTTGCATCATATGTTGGCGATTTGTCTAATTTAGATATAGAAGTGTTTAAAGATAATCATAGAACATTTGGAAATCTTGAGTGCGCGTTTAAGATGGCTACCGCTGGTAATGACATCAAACTTGGCAATATTACTTGTGATGAATTTAAAATCAATCATCCTAAAATGGAGACATTGACTATAAAGGACAATACAATACTTGAAGTTAGACTTGACAATAATCCTGAATTAGAAACTATATATGGTAGATTCCCTAATGCATCTTTAGTCAAGCTTAGTAACAAACTTGTTACACATGCATTAGCTCAAAACGGACTTATTCCTTGGGGATGTAAATTACAACTATACAATTAATATGAAGACACTATATAATATATATGAAGCTTCAATACTTGGAGATATTGAAACTGCAATAAACAAAGATGACATAACAGAAGCACTGTGGAAAGGTCTATGCAACTATTCAAATAAAGATGAATATCAAGATGCTGCAAAAATGCTGACAGATCTATTGAAATCAGATGCAGTTGAAGCAAAACTTGTACGTAAAGCAAGATCCACTGCAGCATTTGTAGAAGATTCATCAAAATGCTATATTCATGTGGCTTTCAACGGTCGTAAATATATGCATACAGAAATACTTGTCCCAGGATTAAAGATGTTTATAGATTGGATATCACCGTTTGGAAAGACATTCAATAGTAATTTTTATAACGCTGTCAAAGATTCATTTGCAAATCACGCAGGCTTTCATAGTGTATATAAAGAATGCCCAGTATATGAACTCCCTGATGGGCTTAAGCCGTTTGTAAACAAATGCATTGAATGGGTCAATAAAAATACTCGCAAAAAATTTGATTTGATATGAGAAGTTTATACGAAGGAATATTGAGTGACATTGATGATACATTATCAAATTCAGATAATTCTGTTGGAGTATTATCTGAATTAGCAGAAGCAAGAAAACTTAAGTCTGCCTTTTTCTCACCAGATAAGAAAGATGCGTGTTCAGTTATGTTTAAATGTCCTACATTACTTAGTAAATGTTTAGATTTAAAAGTAAAACATAAAATAGCTTCAAAAAAATTAGGTACGCCTACATCACTTCAGTTATGCTATGCGTATGATTCGGAACGTAACTATTACAATATTACAATACGTATACACAATGAACGTAAATATTGTACTTGCCTATATGTTACATCACAATGGGACTATTCTAATAAAGTAACATCTGCAGGAATTACAAATAGGTTACTTGAATATATGTTGAAATCTGAGGATCACTTCAGAATGGTATTGTCGTTGTTTGATTCAAATTCTATATCTTACAACTCATCTTATAAATTTTTTGAAGCTCCGCGTTTTTCAGCAAAATCATTACTGTTTGGTTTACAAAGGATATAACATAAATAAAAGCCACTCATATGAGTGGCTTTATTCATTCACATTAGGGTTAATAATAAATTAATGTTATTCTGTAAATGTAAGTACTGGCTTGAGATTGCATCTCATAAGACGACCATCTTCAATTACATATGGGTCAACATGTTCAAGCTGTTTAGTAATTGAATTGTACTTTTTCTCCTCATCAAATCCAGTAATCTTCACATACACCTCTGAATCTGTTTTATAATTGACAAGCTGGTCTGGTTCAACTGGTACCAATCCTGTCATATCAAGATCTGGAATTTCAACAAATACACCGCATTTCTTTGATGAGTTGATTACACCTGTAACACGACCTTTGAAAGAACACTGTTGAATCTTATTCCATTCTTCGCTTTCTTCACACCATGACTTGAACAATTCAATGAGCTTGCATTCACCCCTAAACTTAATAAGTTCTTTTGCAGATGCAACAAGTGAGAGCGCATTAGATCCTGGCTTAGAAATATAATTGATGATAAATGCATCAATATCTTTGCCAACAAACTGTTCAAAATTATCTGTGATGTTTAGTACAATCTGAGAGCCTGGAATAAATACATCAACTGTATATTCCTCACCAACAAATTCAGAAACCGTTGGTAATACAGCCTTTCCAGTAAATCCGCCCTTTGTCAACTGAAGATTCTTTACTCTTACTGACATTGGATTGCCGATTACTTTCTGAACATTCTTGTTTTTAAGAATTGGATTAAGATAATCATTTACAACTGGAGCAATCGGATCTACTGTTACACGACCTTTATTGACATCCATTACAAGTACCTTGATTGGATCGAGCGGAAGATTATGCTTGAAACGACTGTACTTGTGAAGATTGACTGAGCTGAGAATCTGTGCCTTATAATTGGCAACATCAAACTCTACATGATTTTTGGTAATTGACAAAACGTTGAGCGACAATTCATCTCCTACCTTGATTTCACTTGGAGTGTCATTTACAACCTCCTTTACCTGTCCAATTGTAATCCCGTAGGCGTGCTCAAAAGCCTCTACAATTGACATGTCCTTGTATCGTTTGGTATATGCTTTGATGCGTTCTGCATCAGAGTTGAACTCAGGCCACACAAAAGCCTCTGTGTTATTTTTTGACATTTAAATATTAATTAAAAAGTGAAACAATATATATTAGGCATTTGCCTTTCTATTAGAAATATAATAATTTCTGAGGATATTTTTAGTATGGTCACTAAAATCTTTATTTGTCATAAACGTGCGTAGAGGTCAAAATCCTCTGATTTTATGATGGTTACAGTATAAAATTTTCCTATTTCTAATAAACCATTTGATATAGCCTGGGTCTCCTTTGACTACTTGCATAAACTCGACACCTCTGTATTTGCCTTTTCTAAATACAATTGTGTCTCCTTCCTTCTTTATCATACCATCTACATCAAAGATCTTTGATTCATCAAAACCGGCGACATAAGCAAATACAGCTTCATCGGGATCTGCAGACACTTCAACATCTTGCTTGAATGCATTCATCTGATGCTTAAAGACTTCAATTGTTGCATATACGTCATTGAGAGAGTTGTGTGCACCTTCAAGATCTTTGCCAGTGTACTTCTTATAGGTTGCATCAAGTGTTCTTGGAAACAGTTTTGTTTCAAGAAGAAGTGAATCATAAAAAGTCTTATCCAATGGAAAATCCAATCCAACAGATCGTAGATCCTTTGAAAGAATCTTTACATCAAATGAATTGCCGTTATATGAGAGCAGATCACAGTCTTCAATGAAATCAAGAAACTCTTTACCAGCAATTGACAATGGAGTACCGTTATCAATTATAAATGCTTTGTCAAGTCCATGCTTCTCTTGTGCTTCTGGACGTATTTCAAAATCTGAAACTGGCAACACATAAAAGTTCATCATACCAACTTCATTGAAATCCTTATCAAACTTCACAGCGGAAAGCTGAATTACAAAATCTTTACTAGTATCAATACCAGTTGTCTCTACATCAAATGCAACTATGTTTTTCATATTCATTCATTTTAAAATACAATATAATATAGGCAACAATGTATTATTATTTATTGAATATTAAAATATGTTATGAAGAATCTTAAAGAATTTGCATACAATAATATTGTTGATTCGATATCAGAGGGTCTACTTGATGACATAGATTCAACATTGAATTCTGCTGACCAGTATATGGATGAGCAGAAGCTTGCTGAATGGTCAAAGAATTCAAGAACACCTGCCCATTGGTGGAAAAAGAAAGTAGGATTTACAGTTCAAGGTGACTTTGAAATATCTGGTATTGATACCAAGAAATATATAGGACCAATGTTCCGTCTTGTAAAGGGCAATGTGACAATATCAAATACCCAGTTGGAGAATCTTGAAGGAATTTTTATGGATGGCTGTGTAATTAACGGTACACTCTGTATTGAAGACAATCCAAATCTTACATCATTGAAAGGCTGTCCTGTTGAATGTCAGACAATGATAATTGCAGACAATAAAAATCTTAAAGATATAGATGAGCTTCCTGAAATAAAACTTAATCTATATGCAATGAGAAACGGCAAGAAATTCAATAAAGAGAAGCTTGCAGAGAAATTCGTTGTAGGCAAACGTATAAACTGCTCGGTTGAAGACAACACTGATATAATTGCTGAAAGCATGGTTAATGAATCATTTAAGATCCCGCAGCTAGCTGCTTTTGTTGATGCAGTCAATAGACTTAGTACAAAAGATCGCAAACATAAAGCAAAGCTAACATCGTTTTTACAAGATGTTGCTTGGGATAAAGTATCAAATTCGCATGTATCTGAATACGATGCGCACAGTTCTGAAGCTGCAAAGGCCGCAAGATTATATATTACATATAAACGACGTGGATTCATATTGCTTATGGACCCAGAAGGAATATGTGTCGGCATGATACGTGGCAAAAGTTATTATGATCTAACTGCACCAAGCTATTCAGGCTGGTATAGAGAAAAAGACAAATGGAGTAACTGGAGCTATGAAGCAAGAGTTGATGAGCTGCTGCGAAATATTGATAAGTATGCTGACACTATAGTAACAGTTGATGTAAATGGTATTGAATCAACATATGAATTAAAACAGGCGCGTGTAGATGCTAGAAAGGGTGCAACTGCATACGATAGAGGATCTGAAAGATCTAATGACAAAGTGACTGCTAAACAAGTTAGATACTATCAAGACATTGCAGATAAGAACCGAGAACGTTATACGAAGATGCTACAGATGATAAAAGCCAATCGTGCAGTACAGTCAAATAAGTTTGATAGTATTAAAGCAAGAGTTGACAAATGCTTTGACAGATACACTGCATTGATTAGTAAGATGCTTAAGAATCCTACAAAATTCAGCAATTATGATTTGGAATGGCTTAATGAAAAATTCTCATTATATATCAGTACAAAATATGGTTATAGCCAAAGCGGTTTGATGAAATCATTTGACAGATATGTGAGATTTATGCTTGAAGCACAAAAAGGAAGTGCATATGTTTCAAACCGTGGTGAAATTACAGATCAGATTAAACAGTATGAAGAAAAAATGGAATCTGATTTATTAACCGTTGAAAACGAACTAACAAAGCTTGAAGCAAAATAAGTGATTAAATGACTTTTAAAGACATAAAACCCTCAGATATATAATTTATTATCTGAGGGTTTTTAAGTGCATTTATGTATACTACAACATCATATAAAGTCTTTTAATGATATGTTGCAACTATTTCTTCTGATATAATATAATCAGTTTCCTGTTCAATAAATTTTTCCGCGTCTTCCAATGAATTATATATTGCATAGTAAGAGCCGTAATATGAATCATGGATTATTACAGTCTTCCACTTATTAAGACGTTTTCTAAGGCCAAACCAGCCTTTGTTTGTTTCAACACGGTATTTTATTTCACCGTATTTAAATGTTTCTTTTACTATTCTATATGCCATAACAATATAATCTAATTAGCAATCCCTACCATCTTCATATACATATTTGAGAACTGGGAACCTGAGTGAATACTGTTTAGTCTTACTGTCCTGTGTCTCCTCAAAATACTGAACAGTAATAGTCTTACCAATAATCTGTGAAGGATCTTTGAACCATGCGATGCGCTGTTCCTTTGAAAGACCTGAACCGACCTGTACCATATTGCCTTTATGCTTGATGATAAGAGCTGCAGCAATGTCATATTCCTTCATACCGTCTTCATTATAGCAAGCTGTTCCATTCTTGATACCTTCTACAACGTATTCGGCATCCATGAACTTCTTAACCTTGATAAGCTCTTTTGTTCTACCAGCCTTGTATGGAGCATCTTTACGGAGCATGAATCCTTCCCAGCCGTTTTCTGCTACAAGATTTGTCCATTTGTCAAACTGCTCCTGTGAAGTGATTCTTTCCTGTTCGAGAATAGTGATCTTATCTGCTACAAGATGTGAATGACTGTAAAACATTTCAGTATAGATCCTATATCGTTCACTGAATGTAAAATCAATATCATTGTCTTCACCTTCAATGAAAGAGTCATATGAAAATACGTCGAAAATACAATATTTAATATTTTCTGCAGTGACGTCTTTCTTACTTACCTGTTTTACCGCACCGGCAAAATCTTCATTTCCATTTTCATCAACAGCACAAAGCTCTCCGTCAAATACAACCTTACCTACATATTCATCACAAAGTGTAAGCATTGGCTGAACATGATTACTGAGGGATGTGAATTTCTTACCTTGACGACTATAAAAATCAACTGTCTGAGCAGAAGTATCTACGATTGCAATACATCTTAAACCGTCTAATTTGCGGCTGGCAAAATATGTACCGTCAATAGGATTTACATTCTTGACCTTATCAAGATTATATGCAAGTGCAACTTCAAACTTGTTGATTTCATTTGCAGCTGACTTGTTGAATGACTCTCCAGCAATACCGATCTTGAGGTTACGTTCCATAATTGCATGCAATACTGGCTGATCCTCGTCAACGAATGATGATATCACATCTTCAACATGATTTACTGCGGCATTACCAGTGATCTTTCTACTGTTAAGCGTATCAAGCATATCATGAAAGACGTTGTAATCCTCATCAATAGTCAGCTTTGGAGTATCAATGAATCCTGCAAGGAGATCGATGTCAGGTGAACCGCTGTAATCCTTATTATATTTCTTTACATAATAGTTACGGGAATTATCGTATGTATCTGTAAAGATCTGCTCAAGTAACTCTGACTTATTCGCTTCGAGAATTGCACGTTTGTCATTTGAGCCTGCAGTGTTTCTAATCTGTTCAAGTATTTCTCTAATCTTCATATTATAAATCTATTTTACATCATCGTATCTAATAGGATTTGTCTTCCATGACCAAACAAGATGTCCACAACATGGACAATCCAATTTGAGATATTTTCCGTCTCGATCTTCACCAAATTCTGCATCTTCTTTATTGAACTCAAAAACACAATCACAACAAGTGCATGATGCACGAAATACAGGTATTTTCTTTCTACCTTCTTTGATTATAGTAACTGCCATAACTCGTTATTGTTATTTAATATCTTTCAAGATTATCGTTATACTCGCCAATTTTTTCCAAGTACTTGAAAAAATCATTCATGAAATAATTTGGACCTATCTTATTTATAAGGAATAGATTAAACCATCCAAGACCACCGATTGCATAAAATATTGCCCAACCTATACCAAGTGTCGGATCATTTATTGCTTGGCCTGCAATGATAAACATATATACCATTAAGATCCAACATGCTGTAATTTTGATAAATTTCCACATATCTATATTAATTAAATACAACCACCACAACAACCATGAATTATTTCTGAATTAACCGCTTCAATAACGCTCAAACGTATATATTCATCTTCAGGAAATCCTTCCGGCCAATCCTCAATTGACCATGGACCTTTTTCTGCCCACATATTCCACTCTTCATCGCGAAGAACTTCTCCACCTGAACGAAGAGCATAACAACCGAAATCCCATAATACGCCGTCAATAGTTATCTTAAGATTACCGCGGCATAAGTTCGGCCATTCACCATCATATTCTACCTTTATATCCATTACGCTTTCTCATTAATATCAATTACTTTCCAAGCAATTGAGAGTTTATAGCTCATCCAGCACATAAGCATTCCAAAACCAGTTGACCAGATCATATTCCATGCAAACTGAGGACCTGATTCAGGAACACCAACAATAAAAAGAATACCAAAAATACCCAGCATTGATACAATAAACTCCTTCATAACTCAAAAATTAACAGTAGTGCTTTATTGCCGCTACAATTATATATAACAAACACTGAATAAAAATTCAGTGTTTGCGTTGAAATTTAATTAAAAACTATATGTAAACCCGTAACCAACCTGTGGACCAATATCAAATTGTTTTCCTACCAGACCATACTGTAATCCAAATCCTAAATGTATTCCGTGATGAAAACGTTGATCCTTCTTTGCTACATCGGATCCATGTATAGCTGCAGCGTTGATGTCTGTTATTGTTACATACGGATTAGGTGTCTTTACCCAGAACCTATAATCATCAGTAAATCCTACATCAAGCGGCACTTGCATATTGAAACTATTGATTGACATTTTAGAGTCTGCAATAGTATTGCCTTTGATATTTGCAGTCATACTTAACCAATCATCTTCCAAGTTAAAAGTTTTTGTTATAGTACTGTCAATCTTATCAATAAATATTGTATCACCTTTTAAAAACACGGTATCTTTAATGCCAATCTGAGCTTCAAGTCTTGCAATGTATGCGATGTCATCACCAAGTTTCTTCTTAAGATCTTTCATTTCTTTTTTAGAAATATCAAGTTCTTCTTTTAGTTCTGATTCAGTCAATATAAGACTCTGCTGAACTGTCAGCAGTTCAGCATTCTGCATTTCAACATATTCTATAGTATCTCGATATGCATCAATATTATGCTCAAGACGTTGTATTTTGTCGTTACTGCATTTTGCGACAGTACCAAAAAGCATTATAAACACCAATGCTTCTATCACAATGATAATCCAACTTTTTCTATTCATCTGTTTTGGTCTTCTTTTTTCTTGTATTCTTTTGCTTAGTCTTTGAGTTTGCAGATGTAACAAATCCTATAGGTTTCTTTTTGGCATCTTCTTTCTTAGCCTTTTCACGAGCCTTTTCGGAGTACTCCATTGCAATCTTATGCTCAAGCCTGCATCGTATTTCAACCTGCTTAAACATTTCAGCCTCTTCAACAGATTTTTCATACTGCTTCTGCCATGATTGACACCAACTGTTAATACAGTCAACAGTATATGCACATGTCTCTCGCAGCTCCTTATACATCTTATGACGTTTTCCAATAGGAATTAACGGCTTAATTCGTTTCAACCAAGTATTGCACATATCTACATGATTCTCACACATGTTTGTGAATGATTGAAACTGGTCATACGATTCAAATCCGCCTTCATATACCTGCTCGCAGAAACGGAGCGATATCATCACATAATCTTTAACTCTGTTGAGTTTCTTTCTATCTATCTTCATAATACAAAATAATAAAGGTAGCAATTATTTTGCCACCTTTATATATATCAAAATATATACAAATATTTAGATTTTATAGAAGAGATCTTTTACGATTATTGAACCAACCAGGCCCAAATACTGAATCGAATATATCTGACAATTCCAAGGTTGCTTGCGGTACTACTTCATTAACTGTAGTATTTACAGTATCTTCTCTGTTGCATTTGCAATCTTGATCATTGCAACCGCATGTACAGCGATTTTCAGCCATGGTTTTTCTAGAATTGATTTCATTGATAACCTCATTTTCAACAGTTTCATAATATGATACGAACTCAGTAATTACCGGCTTTGCATCGTTCAACACATTATACTGCTTTGTTAAATTATTCAGCTGCTCTTCAAAATCACGTTTAAGATCGTCAATTTTAGATTTAACACTAATTATAGCATCCTCAGTATATTTGTAATCACTCTTAAATGCATTGATAAGCTCTCGTAGATCATTACGATATGTATTAAGTGTATCTACACTGTTGGATTTATTTGAAACATTATCTACAATATACTTATAACAACGTCCAAAATAATTTAGCATTTCTTTGTAAGCCTCTTTATTGATTTTTGGATCATCTGTGACCAATAGATCTAGATAATACGGATCATCATTATCCATATAAGGATAGAATGAGAGATCATCATCATTTTGTTCAGCTAATGAATTGTTGCTATTATTTGCTGCGCGCACTTCATTATCATCTGCATTGATAGTGGTACTTGATGACGCAGTTACTGCAACGCCAGCTTCAAGAAGCTCATACATCTTAATGTTGTAATCTGTTACGTTGTCGAACTCCTGGCCATTGATAGTTC